>JAPKGD010000469.1 GCA_026648125.1 Bdellovibrionales bacterium
CCCGCAGGCCGGACAGCACCTCGAACCAGTGATTCAGCGCGATCGTGCGGAACTGTCCCAGCGCCGGGACCACGTCCTCGTACGAGTACAAGGCCTCCACCGGCGGGAGCCCCTTGCGCTTGCGCTTCTTGTTGATGTAGAAGACGTCTTCCTGCTGGATGTGCGCCGAGTCCGGCAGCATGATCGCGCACAGGTCACGCGTCGCCGGGGAGCAGTACACCGGCCCTCCGAACCCGTCCTTCACCAGCTTCGGAATGCGCCCGGTGTGGTCCGTGTGCGCGTGCGATACGATCAGCGCCGCCAGTTGCCGCGGCGCCAGCGGCCACTCGCGGTTCTTCGCCTCGCTTTCGGCCCGCCGGCCCTGAAACAGCCCACACTAGAGACTCCAACCCCATTTTCTACAGCTGCCGCCGCAATTCCAGCGACCGCAGTGCCATGGTAATGCGAAAGTAGTTCCGGACGGGGGTCGGAAATATGAGAGGCAAAGTTGTAACCGTCATAATCGTCAACATAACCGTTGCTATCATCATCAATGCTATTATTTGGCGTTTCGCCTGAATTTTGCCAAAGGACTCCGTCCAAATCGGGATGGTCGATATCTGTACCCGTATCGACAACTGCTACAACTACATCAGGCCCCGAAGGCAATGTGATACCTGCGAGCTCTTGGACCACGGAATTCATACCAATTGAGGAGAGGTGTCTTTGCCTTTCGAACAATGGGTCTATGGCAAGAGGAAAAAATTTGCCCTGCATGCCATAGGCCTTATTGAACACTCCGCTGGTCGACATGGTCCCCTGCAACACCTCCTGCTCGATGCAACCAATGCCTGTAGACGATAGCTGTCCTTCATCTACCAAGCCGCCACAGCCGACTATAATCGGGGCGAGGCCGATTCCACATAGTTTTCCAAGTCGTTGCAGCATGGATCTAGGATACCAAGAGCAAGACTGCGAATTGGCAGAGGATTTGAGATCGATCCAACTTGAGACAAGACGTCTGCGGTGATCTATTTTCCAGTCCCAGTTCGTAACATGATTCCATTACGCGACTGGAAGGAATCTAAGAATAGCTTATGGATTTCATCGAGGTTCCCTACAAAGTCCACGGCATCTCTCTCTATGACTTCTCTGGGCATACCATAAACCACACAATCTTCTTCGCTCTGAGCGACGCAAAAAACTCCCTCTTGTTTGAGGAATCTCATACCGAGGGCACCATCTCGCCCCATCCCCGTTAAAAGCACCGCCATAAGAGGGCGCTTCACACCAAGGGCCGAGTTAAACATCACATCCACGCTCGGCCGATGACCATTGAATGGTTGCGCCGAAGACCGAGTCAAAACAAGCCGACCATTTTTTTCGCCAATTCCAATGTGATAGTCGCCAAAGCTCATATACAAATGACCGGGTAAAATGGGGCTTCCATCCTCAGACGCTCCTAGTTTTAAACCAGAAACATCACACAAACGCTCGGCCAACGGTCGAGAGAATTTTGCCGATATATGCTGCGTAATCATCATTGCCGGCGAATGAGAAGGCATTTGCTTTAATACTTTGGTAAGAGCCTGAGGCCCACCAGTGCTTGCACCAATCATGACGAGCTCTGGAGCCTGCTTAGGAAACCCCTTATATCCAGATATGGCCGCTTTATCGGACCTCTTTGAACCTCGGATCAGTTCAAGAATCGTCTCTTTTACCTTTGCTGGATTAACTGAAAGCTGTACCTTTTCGATGTAGTCCTGCGCCCCTAGCGAGAGTAGCTTGATCACTTCTGGAGCGTCACCCTGGTGCACTTCACTCAAGATCACAACGGGCACTTTGAGACCTTCGCGCCGTTCTGTTTGCAGCCAGCGATCTCCGGAGACGTCTGGCATATTGAGATCCAAGGTCACAAGGTCAACGTCATTAATATTGAGAAAGTTGGTCGCTTCTGTGCCAGACGACACAGTCGTCACGTCAAAACCCATTTCATCGAGATTTTTATAGAGGGATTTTCTTGCTAAAGGAGCATCGTCGACGCAGAGAATTCGATATTTCACTGCGGTAGACTGGCGCGTCTTTCGAATCTCCTCTTTCACTCCGCGAGCATAAACAGAGTGACCTTCTTGCACTAAACTAAATTCGGCGGCCGCAATGTGCTCACTGTGGCCCAATAAGAGTCGACCTGCGGCAGCGAGCGGCCTAACGAGATGAGATACAATTTTCTGCACAGTCGCTGGATCAAAATAAATCAAAACATTTCGACAGACCGGTGCCTACGGCGCGGTGTTCGGCGTGTTCTTCAAGCAGAAGCTCGCCGGCAAGCCGTTCACCGTCGTCGGCGACGGCACGCAGCGGCGCGACTTCCTCTACGCCAGCGACGTG
>JAPKGD010000047.1 GCA_026648125.1 Bdellovibrionales bacterium
AAAAATGGCTCAGGCGGAGGGACTCGAACCCCCGACCAATTGGTTAACAGCCAACTGCTCTACCGACTGAGCTACGCCTGAACGCTAGGGACCATAGTTAAAAGGGTGCTTTCACCTTGTCAACGGGTTGTTCGCGTCCCGTGATCGGGAAGATTCTCAAGATCGACAAGCGCCTCTTTAAGCTCGCTTGATCGAAAGATCTCCTGCCGCCATTTAAATAGATCTTCTCCCACCCTAAAGAGCGTCTCCGCGGGACCTTTTATAAAATGAACCAACATGGCTGGCTTCTGTGAAGCCTCGTCAAAGCGGTCCGGCGCTAGGCGCTCCACTTTAACTTTGCAGTTCCGCCCAAACCACTTCTCAACGGCGATAAAATTTAATTCCTGGGGCGGTGTTGTTTCCCACAGCCACTTGAGTTTGACCTGGCGAAGGGTAGGAGCTCCCTCTCGTTCAATGGCCGAAATTCGGGTATCGCACCAATCGAGAGTGGTGGTCACAGAACCTGGTGCCACCCGAACGATCTTGCCGGGCGCCGGTCCACCAAAAAAAGCAGCGATGCCTTCGCCCATGCCATTTGAACGAAGTTTGGACATTAAAAAAATCACGCCCAAAAAGGCTAAGAGCAAAAAGTTGAGCTTAACGAGGTAGGTGAGCCGCACAAACACCACCTGGGTAAAAATGGCGCGCCCGGAAGGATTCGAACCTCCGACCACTTGATTCGTAGTCAAGTACTCTATCCAACTGAGCTACGGGCGCAACCGCGAAAAGACTGAGAGATTTAGACAATATGGAGCTTGTTGGCAAGCAAATGTCGCTGGGCGCAAAGGGCCCGGGGTAGACTTGAAGGGTTTTCAAAATTATGAGAGTTCTTGAGCGGTTATACGACCCCCAGGGGCTCAATCAGTGAGGGTATGGCGGGTTCAAATGGAAAGAGATGTCACATGAATACCCTTGAAGTTTGGCAAGCGGCCCTATCCGAAGCGCAGTCCACCCTAGAGAAATTCAAATCGAATCCCCTGCTTGTGGAAAAGTGTGTGGAGTTTACTCGGATCTTGGTCGACACATACCGTCACAAGGGCACGGTGTTCGCCTGCGGAAATGGCGGCAGCCACTGTGATGCAATGCATTTCGCCGAGGAACTCACCGGCAAGTACCGCAAAGAGCGACGGCCTCTTGGTGCCCTGGCGTTGGGGGATGCAAGCCATGTGACTTGCACGGCCAATGATTACGGGTTCGAGCACATTTTTGAGCGCCAGCTTATGGGTTTAGGGCGAAAGGGCGACTCGCTCATCGGATTATCCACCAGTGGGAACTCAAAAAACGTAGTTCGCGCGTTCAAAGCCGCCAAAGAAATCGGCATTCGAACGGTGGCCCTTCTCGGCCGAGACGGTGGCGAGCTTTTGAAGATTGCTGATTTGGCGATTGTAGTACCCGCCGAAACCTCAGATCGTATTCAAGAAATGCACATAAAGCTGATCCATACGGTTATTGAAGGTGTGGAGCGCGAGCTCTTTCCCGAAAATTACAGGTAATTTGGCCATCGCCCCCGCCTTGATTCACCCGCCGGCCTATGGCATGGTGCAATTTCAGCTTTAAAGGGTCCTGTCTCGCGGAGAGGTGGGTGAGTGGCTGAAACCAGCAGTTTGCTAAACTGTCGTACGGGGTAAACCCGTACCGCGGGTTCAAATCCCGCCCTCTCCGCCATTTTAAATTAACCCGCTAAAGATTCTCGGGGAGCTTCATTTGCCAAGTCATCGGAAGGCTGGGGCATAGTGATCACACTTCTTACCTATGGCTCCGCTTTTCCTCGTTCGGCCATCAGAAATCTCTTTGTACCGGCAAACTGATTGGGGGACGCAAAGAGGCAGTAGGCAGCCTCTCGCCAATCGCGACACATATTTAACCTAGCAATCAATCGCATCCATCCCGAAACCAATACAAAAAAGGGATTATTTGACCTCAAAGGCTCAACCAAGCCGATCCTCAAGGGAGTCGTCTCAACCGCAAAGGTTCCAAATATTCTGTCAAAAATAATAAAAACTCCGCCAAAGTTCTTGTCCAAGTATTCGCTGTTGCACGCGTGATGAACGCGATGGTGAGTCGGCGTAACCAGAAAACTCTCCAATATTCCCAACCTCGGACACCAATCGATATGAGTAAAAAATTGATAGACCTTTTGAACTAGAACAATAAAAGCGACATCAACTGGCCTAAATCCAAATAGAACGAGAGCAAAGTAGAAAATCACCCCACCCGTTAAAACTCCGGTCCACCCAAGCCTTAATGCCACTGATAAATTATAAAATCTCGCGGAGTGATGGACGAGATGATTTGCCCAAAACCAATTCGATTTATGTTTAAGCCTATGCTCCCAATAATGAGTAAAATCACAAAGCAGAAAAAGGCATATCCAATAAATCCACGTTTGGTTGAGCTCAAATATTCTAAAAGGCCATGGTGAATTAAAACTTTTTATCAACGTCACAACCTCTAATATTTGCGGTGCTGCAATCGCCGCGAGAGCACCGTAAAAAATCGTCTTAGTGCCGCCAATAAAGAGCGAAGTGAGGCTCTCATTTACCTCAATAGAATTTCGCTTCGCACGAAGAAGTATTAAGCTCTCGGTTGCAGCGAGAAAGATGAGTGTGAATGTAATTGCCGAACTTATCTGCTCCACCTTCAATTCCCAGCGATCGTCTCATTGTGACGCACCTGAACCAAGTTACACCTGGCTCTTAGACTAGCATATTTGTACATCGGACTCGCCTCAGATAAACTTAATCTCTATATATGAATCACCAGCCCAAATCCCTCCAGACCACGCTATTTCCACTCCGTTATGAAAGAATTAATCTATGGCTACCATTTATTTTCGTTCTCCCAATCGCCTGGGACCTTCTCTATTCCCCTCTGATTGACGCCGAAACAAAAAGCATTTTAATGATGGCGACCAAAGTTCTTCTTCTGAATCACGTTCATATTTTCTTTACTCTTGCACTTTACTTATTTGCTCCGGAAGTAAAGTTGTGGATTAAAGAAAAGGCGTCTTCAAGCAAACACTTTAAAATTCGCTGGTGGGCGCTTACTGTCGGTTTATTTTTACTCTTCTACCTTGGCCTTCCCGCTCTATCCAAACAACCCGAAGCAAATCTCGTCTATCGCCTTTTGATCGCAGCCACTCTCATCGTAGGGCTCCATCACAATTATTCTCAAATGCTTGGAATATCTCTTGCCTATAATCAAATTTTTCAAAAAACCTTAGGATCAGAAGAACTTTTTAAACGCGTTGGTACCTTGGCCAAAATAGAGCGATTTCTATTTTCGACAACAATTACGGTCCAGTTTATTGGTTTTCTCGCGAAGAGTATACTTGAGCCTTCAAACATCATTACAAACATTTCTAATCCCACTGTCTTCGTACTCGCTGGCTGTACAGTTTTAGTGGGACTTCTATATCCACCAAGCTTCAAAAATAAAAAGATCTATGTGCTCCGCTACGCCCTCATACCTTTTTTGACTCACTCTTATTTTGCCTTGATAGCCTTGCTGGCTCTTCATGGAATTGAATATCTTTTTGTGTATTTGAAAATGCAGTCAAATTCCTTAAGAAGGAATAATCTAGAAAAAACATCCCTCGTGATTGGGAGTACGGCTCTCGTTTTGGGGCTCACAGCTCTTACCGTGATGGATAAAAATGTTCTAGGTTGGTGGTTCAAGCCCGAAATGAGTCCTAGCTGGTGGTTTATTTCCATTCTCATCGCTCTATCTTCAACTGGAAGCTATTTGCACTATCACGCCGACTCTCTCCTTTTTAGAATGAGTGATCCTGTAACTCGAAGATCCGTCGGGGATTTGCTGTTGAGCAATTTTCGCTCAACCGGAGGCGATCAATCGGTCGATCGAGTTGGTGCTTAATCTATTTGGCAACCAATTGCTCCGTGCTCTTAGGACGGTCATGCAATCTTTAATTCTATTTTTGACCTTAGTGGTTACACTTGCGTCAGACTTGGGCTTTGCAGATTCTCCAATTCACCTAAGAACCAATTCCCAAATCGCCCAAGATGAACTCCGTTTCTATTTGAAAGATACCCGGATCCAAAAAAACTTGGATACTCTAACAAATTCCAAACTAACATACGGAAATAAGGGACAACTTCTCATCTCTGGAATCATGAGCCGGCCTGTCCGTGAAGCACTTATAAACTCCGCCAAAAAGTCCATCGTAATTAGCGTTTATTCGATAAATTCAAGAACTCAGGGTCGGCCTGATTCCGATACACTGAAGCTGATCGAGCTCCTTTCGGCAGCTCTAGCTCGTGGAGTTAAAGTGTTTGTTCTCGTCGACGGATTCACGTCTGCTTTTACCGGAATTCAACCGGATCTCATCAAATTGCAAAACCTAGGTGCCAAAGTCGGTATCTATCAACCAGTAAATTCATCCCTCGATTCTTCATTTCTGGTCTCGGTATTTAGCGCATTTACTAAGCACTGGAGTCAACCTATCACCGTCGATCGGCTTCATGAAAAGCTACTGCTTGTGGATAGTCGGCTTGCAATTGTCGGAGGAATGAATTGGGGAGAGGCCTATTCTCGAGGCGATCAACTCACGGCCCATCTTTATCCCGTACAATTTCTAAGCGCCGGACCGTTGGCAAAAGAGATTGGGCTATCTGAAATTTCAAATTGGGAGTTCGCCGCGGCATTTGGCTGGCGAGATACAGATCTGTTGATTCAAGGCCCTGTGGTAGAGGAGATACAGGCCGGATTTAGGAATCGATGGGCGAAATCCCTTGGCCAGCTACCACGAGATGCTCTCTCAATTCTAGAATCTGGAGAGCCCAAAGAAACCAGGTCGAAACAGCGCTCCAATGGTCTTGCGGTACGCTATATTTTGCAACAGCCCAAACAAGATAAAGATCAGGTTCAAAAATTGAATACGGAATATTCAGAAATAAATATGGGCTATGATCCCAAGTGTCCGCAGGCTTATATAACTAATTTCTATTTGAACTCGATTCGCAGGGCGAAAAGACAGATTGTTTGGGGTGGTCACTCAGTCACACCGATCGGAGCCGTCTCATGGGAGCTTATCAATGCTGCAAACCGAGGAGTAAAAGTATTCTTGATGACAAACTCCAAAGAGACGGCCGAGGGGCTTCCAGACTCTGGTAAAATGTTCTATAGCCGATCAATGTGTTGGGCAAAATTTGCCTTAAAAAAGACAAGTGGAAATTTGAGAATATTCGAATGGAAGAAGAATCCCACCTTCAAAGACAAAAAGATAGAGGTCGGGAGCTATCACTCAAAGACTTTTACTGTAGATGGGTTCCTCACTTCTATCGGCTCGTATAATATAGCTCCAGGGAGTTACTGTGCTTATACAGAGAATACACTCGCCGTATTCGACGTCCCATTCACCGCCCAAACTGAGGCAGCACTAGAAAATGATTTCGCGAATTCAATTGAGTTGAAGGACCCACAGGTAGATGACTCAATTTGCCAAACCTTACGTAAAAATGGTCAGTTTCTCTTTATTCGGGGTTATTTGGAGCGAGCAATTAAGAATATGTTCAGCTTCTTATAGTACTTAGGCCTTCAGCTTTAGCGGCACTTTTCCTTTAATTCCATCGCAATTTGATAGTACTCAATGGCCCATGAATCTGACACCGGCTGACTAACCAGGACTGGAAGAATTTGTTCATTATAGCAAGAATTTCCCTGCATACCAATAAGGCGAGGAATCAATGAATATGCCACGAATCGAAGAGGAAGACGCCCGGCTTCCATGAGTTTAATTGATTCGCCCGAAAACAGATCTACACTGAAAAAATCTGAATAATCTCTCAAAAACGCAATCCAATCTGCATCTACCTCGTAAAATGATAGAGTAAGAATCGACGAAAATTCTTTTCTAATTTGAGAAATCTCCGTCTCAACAGGGGTAGACCTTGCCAATAGGCTGGACCAGAATCTCAAATAGAATGAAGAATAGAATAGCCGTTCTTTGCGATTTTCAGCTATGAAGCGCCGAAGACTTCCTTCGTCCTTGGACTTTAGAATTTGATTAAATTCTTTGCGGGCCTGATCGATTTGAGTTCGAATTCTCGACTTTGGCGGATTAAATGCCCTTTTTACCAAAGCGCTTCCCTCAGGCCCACCCTTCCAGTTCAAAAAAGAGGAACAGGTCCCAATCGCGCGATTGTTTGAACAAATAGAGTCTAAAAATCGAATTGAGGTCAGTCTTACATCGTCAGGCTGATCTTTGCCCTGCGCAACTTTATTCCATAGATCATAGGCTACGGTGAAATCACCAAATGCGTTTAACCTGTGGCTCGCATAGATCAATTGAGCCTGCGCAACTAGATCAGAAGAAAAATTCGGTGTCGAAATATCAATATCACCGGATTTTGTGAGTGAATTCCTCAGTTCAAAGCCCAGCCCGTTCTTCTGGTCATTAGTTGTATTGGAATTAAAGGAAGCAACGACATCCGACAGGCGAAGTAAGTCCTCACCATTTGGCGACCAACAATCAGGAGGCTTGCAAACGACGGTTTCGTACCCAAATGTTGTTGGGAAAAATGACCAGTGATTTTGATTCGTGAAAATAGAACGCGTCTTCTGCATAATGATGTTTGGGATTTGTTCAGGCACAAGCCCCATTCCACCACTAATAAGGGTATAGCCATTCTTTAATATATTTCTGGTAAAAGAAAATTCAGACTGAAAGATACCGGTATTGATTACAGCTGATTCGCCATAGCGAAGTGGATTTGGTTCAATTAAAGTAGAAAGCTGTGCGGGAGCTGCCTTATTGACTAGTGCACTGAGGTATTTTGTTACATCCGTTAAACTTTGAATCTGAGGAATTATCTCCGCCTTTAGCATTGGCGATCGAATCAACATAAAGAGATTCTGAGAATCCTCGTCTAAAATTGCTGGTTGGCCGTGATACGGAATCTGCAACCGACTATATCTAAATCCCGGCCGCCAGAAAGTTTCTCCGTGATCGGACATTAAGACTAGGTGAATGTTGTCAAGATTAGATCTTTTTCTGAGGTCTTTAAGCAGCGGCTCCACCACCTCATCCATGATCATATCAAACTTGCCCTTTGCCAAATTCTTCAATTCATCAAATTTAAATGTATCCGGCAGAAAAGCTTCCTGAAAATAATTGGGATAACGTGTGACTAATGAATTTGGATTGGATTGATAGCGTTGAATATAGGGATTTCGGGAATCCCCTGGATAGTGAAGACTGCACGTATGAGCAAGAATAAATGCCGGCTTACTTTTGCTCCTTGAAATCTGTGTATATATTGATTTTAGAAATTCCTTCGGTCTGTAGCCATAAGAATATGCAAAATTCATTTTGGGTTGGGGCAATATTAAATAGCCAATGTCATTGGAAAAATAACTCCAGAACAAGGTAAAGCGAAATACTTCTGAGGCAAGTAAGTTTGTAAAATTGAACTGAGGTTGAGTCACTTCATCAAAGGCTTGGCCAGATGCGAAGCTCGCAAACTTCGTCTCATCCAAAATGAATCGCGTTGTATAGCCACGATTCCTCAAGGCAGGAATCAATCCGCTATGGGCAACAAGTTTGTCGGTCTCAAGAAAGCCCGGGTAAAGATTGTCTCGAAGCCCATGCTTTTCGGGGTTGGTACCCGTAAGAAATGAGGTTAAAGACACGTGGGTTTTTGCCGTTGGGGTGATGATTTTCTTAAACACCACTGAGCTCTTGTAGATTCTCGCCAGTTCAGAATTGGGATTTTTATTAACGTAAAATTCGACGAAGTCGGGGCGGAGTGAGTCGATGCTCACTATCAAGATAGAATCAGGAGATAATCTCGTCTGCTTAGTGAAGGCCCGGTCCAACAGACTTGGACCTCGAGAAGCTAAACTGCCAATCAAAAAGACCATAATGAGGCCCGCAAACCACCGCCCAAGCTTTAAATGGTTACGGCCGGCATAGGATGCCGCGGGACCCGCAACCAGTAAACCGACCACTAAGAGATAGAAAGTCCAAAGGGCCCCGTTCATCACATCTAGGCCAATATAAGAGGTAAAGACCTGGGGAATTTCTGCCAGGTTCTTGCTCACCGAGAGTGAAAGTACAAAGAATAGCATTAAAAATCTGGTTTTTACCTGAAGAAGCCACCTCAAAAACTCCGTGGCCACAGCGAGAACTAGAAGGCAGAGAATCAATTGGCCAGCCAGAATAAAAATAAAACCCGATTGGGATAGGAGAAACTCGGATATAAAGTTTGAGGAGCTTTCCGGAAGGTTCCGTGAGAACTGAAAAGCGTAAACAAGGACCTCTACAATAGTGACTGCCAAGTAGGAGAAAAAATAGATTATGATGTTACTGCCGTAACGTGTCATAGTTGCCGATTTCGTCAAATTGGACCGCATATAAAGAGAACTCCCAGGCAATAACCAACATCATATTAGAGTCCCAACCTTATTGAAAATGTCTCAGAATGGATCAGAGTAGGAACTAGACCTATAAATTGCTTCATTTTATCCCATACTTACAGATATAATAAAAAAGTGTGCCAGAAAAAAGCGTGGGGGATATCTAGTGGACAATTTTAGACGCCAGTTTTTGGTACGGTTATGTTCGGGCGGCTTTTTTGGCTTTTCTCTAACTAAATTTGGTTTTTTTCTTCAAGGTAAGTACCAGAATTATGTGAGAATTGTGACGCCTCATGGAAAGAGCATTTCCGAGTGCAATGTTGACATAGGAAGATGGGTCAACGTGCCGCTCTACCGAAGAATCCTTAAGTCTCATTTGGACTCAGGACACCTCAAGAGATTTTCGATAAATACAAATCAATTTCCACTCCATGTAATCCTTGAATTTGATTCAATGGA
>JAPKGD010000470.1 GCA_026648125.1 Bdellovibrionales bacterium
CTAGATATGCAAGTGCAATTCGGTTTGAGTCTGGAGGAGATTTGCAGGCCGACTTGGCGCCGCTTTGGATTGAAAGGACAAGTAAAAAAAGAACAGGGACTAATTTCATTCCGTCTTTATTCTAGCTTGAATCGATTCGATTGTGGGATGCGGATGGGGGTGGTGAATTAAGTTTGACGGGAAGACCGCTTTTTTGTGAGCATGAGTTTGTGTGGTGTTTCAAAGTGACACAGCGATGTTTCGTCGTTATTTTGGGTCTGGCTCTCCTGGGCTGTACCTCTCTTCAGTTTTCTGAATACGATCAAGTCATTCGGGTGCAAACAGAGATGCCCGGAGCGGAGATTTTTTCTGGCAAAAAGAGAATTGGTACGACACCTTCGTTTGTGCGGATTCGTAGGGAAAGAGCCCCATCACTCTGGTTAAAATATCCAAATCAACCCGCCAAGAAAGTTAAAATTGAAACTCACTACCGTTGGGTTGAAAGTCTACTGCCAAGCCTTCTCTTTGGGGCTGTTGCTCCGCTTGCGGCGGGCATTGATCTATGGACGGGGACAGCTTGGGATCTCGATGATTTGGAAAGTATCCCTTTGGACGGTCGACCTCCACTTTTGGCGGAGCATCGGGCTCGGCTTCTTGCGGTGGCTCCTCCTCAGGCGGAAGATGTCGAAGCTTCGGATTGGGGCGGCAAAGCTCTTGCGAATGAAGTAGCGCAAAGGCCTCTCGTCAAAGTTTTGCCTTTTGAGTCTACCCTTGGGGTGTTTGAGGACTATCAATACTCTTTTGAAAATCAGATTTCTGGGCGTCCTCGCGCTGAACTCTTTTCTGATCTTAAGGTTACCCATGTCGTAGAGTCTCAAGTGACCGGCAATGAAAAAAAGAGGATCAAGTATCGAGTAGTAAACGTCTTCTCCGAGAAGACGGAAGATGAGGGTGAATTTGAAGTGAATTTGCCCCAGAGAAGTATTGCTTCTCGGTTTGGATTGTTTTTAGCTGGGCTT
Organism: Bdellovibrionales bacterium; assembly: GCA_026648125.1. Lineage (GTDB taxonomy): Bacteria > Bdellovibrionota > Bdellovibrionia > Bdellovibrionales > UBA1609 > JAIBAM01. The sequence goes on from JAPKGD010000470.1 coordinate 999, forward strand.
GTGCCAAACGCAGTCTCAGTTGATGCTGCTTCACATTGGCTGCAGATCGAACGGGAAGGCCGGCCAGAGCACAAAGTGACCTCAGAGCCTCTGGCCGGATGGATGGGGCAGGCCTCAAAATTTCTAGGGAGTGTGGGCGTATCAAACCTTATTCCCCCGCGTGGATCGAGGGTTTTTGAACCTCATATTCGGGTGGTGACCACGGCCAGTTTTCAAGCCAGTGAATATCACATTTTGTTCGAAGATCTTGGGTCCACGGAAGGAAAGTTTAAATACTACCGCTTGATGGCGGCCATCGGACCTCAATTTTATCTGGAAACTAAATTGGGGATCTTTTACTTTGAGGCCCTTGGTGGGGCAGGATACTCGGTCTTGCGATGGAACTCAGGGCAATTGGACGGTGAATTGAGTCGAGGGACTTTTGCTGCGGCTATCGGCATGGGTTACTACCGCTACCTTTCAAACCGCTTGGCACTGAGAGCTTACTTCAGAAGTGTCGGCGAAGACCTGAGGAACTGGGATTGGGCATTTGACCAAAGCTTTAAACAAGACGTAAGGACCACGGGAGTACAGTCTGCTGAGGCGGGTCTTTCCCTGCTGTTTTACTTTCCAGAGGCGGGGAGATGGCTCCGTAAATAGGCCGTTGGGGCGGTGCACCAGGGTAGCCTTGGGCCCCTCGGTCGAGTATGTTTGTCCCTATGGTTCAAGGCGGCTTTGTAATTCTAGATTTTGGTTCCCAATACACTCAACTGATCGCACGTAGACTTCGAGAGTTTGAAGTCTTTTCTGAAATCGTGCCCTACGACCTGCCTCTCGCAGAAATCGCAGCAAGAAAGCCTAAGGGCATTATTCTCAGTGGGGGGCCAAGTTCGGTCTCAGAAGCTGGTGCCCCTTTGCGAGATGTTCGGGAACTGATGGGTTTGGCCCCTCTCTTAGGGATTTGCTATGGAATGCAACTTCTAGCGAAGCAGTTGGGCGGTGAGGTGGAAAGTGCTCACCGGCGGGAATATGGTCTGAACCAAGTGGAATGGACCAGATCGTTGGCGCCTCAAGTTCCCAGTGCGCAAAAAGTATGGATGAGTCACGGAGATGTGGTGGCCAAAGTTCCAAAGAACTTTGAGGTCATTGCAAAATCATCCTTTGATCATCCGGCCGCCATGGTGGGGCCAAACGATTCCTCGGCGAGGCGGCGAGCACGGGGAAGGCGTCCGAACTCGAAGCCCTGTCCGACGTGCTCGGCCTGAGCACGCTCGTGCAGGCGCTCAATCAGCACCGCCCGCCGGGCATTGGCGCGCGGCCGACGGTGCGCGCCACCTTCGCGCCCACGGCCGCGGCGCCGGCGGCGGGGCCGGTGGCGACGCTGCT
>JAPKGD010000471.1 GCA_026648125.1 Bdellovibrionales bacterium
GCCCAGGCCGGTAATTCGAGTGAAAAGGAAAACGGCCACTCCCAGCACGGCGATGACCCCGTAGGCATGAAAAAGCATTTCCATCGCCGTCGGAGAAAGAATCTTTACCCATTGGCAAGACTCCAATAGGCCCCAGCACATCGGTTGAGGATTTGTGTGGTATTGAAGCGGAAGGTTTCCGGCTTGCATCCAATTCCAGTAGGTCAGAGTATGTACTAAAGCGAGGAGCCCGCCAAAAATCTGCAGGCCTGAGGACTTTTTAATCTCCCAGAGATTACTTTTGAGAAATTCCATAACCACTCTCAAGTATTAAAAATTTGACTCATCATGGGATGTACAAGGGGGGGAAGTCAAAGGTCTCTCCATGTCAAAAAAAGTCCATTGACGATGGGCGGCAAATTCAGCGCTTCTTGGCGTAGCCCCAGATATACTCGCCCGCGGAAACAAGGCTCAAGACGACACTGAGCCAGAGGGCAATTTGGCCTATGCGGGCCAAGGGAATCACTCCAAACAGCGGGTCAAAAACCAAAAGGCAAGGGATAGCGACCATTTGCAGAGCCGTCTTCCATTTTCCAAAGGGTTTGGCCGCAATAATAATCTGCTGTGCGGCAGCCACAGAGCGAATCCCGCCAATCACAGTATCGCGTGCCAACAGAAGAAACACAGTAATGGCATCGACCCGGCCCATGGCTAAAAGCATAACAAGCGCACCAAGAACCAGGACTTTATCGGCAATGGGGTCCATGAGCTTACCGGCTGTGGACTCCACATGGAAGCGTCGGGCGAGGTAGCCATCGACCCAATCTGTCAGCGATCCGAGAATAAAAATAATTGCGGCGGTCCATCCGGCCCATACCCAGGGAATGTACATAATGCCCATGACCAGCGGGGCCATGGCCATTCTCAAATAGGTAAAGAACATGGGCAGATCCGCTTGCCAGCGGGGCCGCTTCGCAGTCGTGTTCATTGACACCGCCTCAACTGAAGCCAATAGTAACACGTTCAAATGGGAACATTAAAGTGGGGCGTTGTATTTTTATTGAGCTTTGGGCTATGCGCCTCGGGCTCTGAAACAGGGGTTTGGGTCAAGGGCCAGCCGGTTCAATCCATTGAGCCGGAAGAAAATCCCTTTTGGCGCCGCAAAGAAAAGCTCCATAAGCGACTTTTAGAAGAACGGGACATTATCGTGGCGGTCAAGGCGCGACCTGGGTCAAAGGGCACTGAAAAGGAAGAGCTCTTTATGCAGGGAGCCGGCGTCGTTGATGCGCCAGTGGATTTCACATACCAGCAGGCTAAGCGATTTTCGGATTATCCGCGCATGTCCAATTTTGTAAAGTCAGGGCAATACGACGAAAACAGCGGGCTCTTAAAGCTTCACACGGAGGCCTTTGGGTACCACGCCCACCTCACTTTGCAGATGGAGTTTCGTGACTTAAAGCAAGAATGGAAAGAAATTCGTTTTCGGGTCATTTCGGGAGTTTTCACTGGCATGACCGGAGTTGTTCGCTTTGATGATGTGAGTAAAAAGCGCTGCGAGATTTCTCTTACCTCCTTATTTGCTTTTAATGAGCTGCCCATGCCGAGGTTTTTTGTGGAGTTCGGGCTCGAAGTGGCGCTACGAATTATGGCCACACGAATGAGATCTTTTGCCGAGCGTGAGTTTCGAGAAAAGGTAGGGGCCTAGATGAAAAACAACCAACTCACCAATCAACGTCGAGCGGAACGGGTGCCTTTAGCCCTTGAATGGGGTGGAGCACAGACGATTTTAGGTGCCGAATTAGAGTGGCCAAACCATGAGCTCAGTTCGGTATTCGATTTGAGCTATTTTGGCTTGGCGGCGGCCCGTCCGGCACTCTTTACTTTTGCGCCCAACGACCGGTTCAAATTGAAAGTGAGGCTCGGTGCGGTGGGAACAATGGAGCTGATGGGGAGAGTGGCCTGGAGCAATGATAAGACCGTGGGTATTGAAATTCTTGAAACCACGGCCTTGGCGCGATTGGATTTAGACCGCTTTCTGGGGGATCAGCTGATCGGCCGGCATTTGAGCCGAGTGGATAAGCAATTTTATGGTCAGAGCGCGGATTTCTCGGTCTGGTATCATGGCCCAGGTGATACCAATATTTATTTATGGCTGCATGCGAGCGGTCAAATTGATCGCGCCGAGATTGAAGTCGACGGAGAAATTATTCAATTTGACGGTAAAAATATTTACCCAGCAGGCCGTCCGGCACTGATCTTTCGAGCCATGATGGTGTTGAGTCAAATTGACGAATCTAAAACCTCGCTTCGACCGCTGATGGAAGCTCTTGCCAAGGGGGCGCGGTGACCTTTTCGAAATCGCTCTTTTGTTATG
>JAPKGD010000472.1 GCA_026648125.1 Bdellovibrionales bacterium
ACTTCCTGTTCTGCGGAGTCACCATCGCCCACGCTAAAGTGAAGAAAAGAGTCCGTTTGATGCCGGCTTCCGCCATCCACAAAAATTGCCGGTTCTGGCCAGGTCTCTCGTTTTGCGGCAAGGGGACCTACGATGGTGATTTCGCTGAAAGGCTTTAACTGAGATAAAAAGTGCTTAAACGGATCAGTCATTCTCCCCGCCGGAAACTTCTTTGTAGTTCGAAGATGACTTCTTTTCGGAGTCCTTAACAAGATTTTCATAATCGCGCGTGATCTTCTGGCCTTGGTCGGCTTTAGGAACCTCTCGAGGCATAGAAATATTTACGACATGTCCACCCTCAAAGCGCACATCCCGCTCAAACTGCTGGTCAGCAACGTAATATACATAGGTCCAAAGATCTCCACCTTCGCGACGTTGGGTGCGCTTTGGGTTTCCTGCCACATCTAACACCTGGGTCTTATCCATTCCTTCGGAGACCTGAAGGATGCGTTGATGAACCGGGGTCGCACACCCCATTGAAAGCAGCAGGGCCAAAGCGGTAATCGCACGACAAACTCTACTGAGGCAAGGCTTTGCGGTCATGATTTGACTCCAAAGGGTAGGCCCATAGGGGCGTCCTCCTAATATATCTGGATCAGGGCCGAGTGGCGAGAAGGTGTCTCATATTGAGACATTAGCGCGCCGCACAACAGAGATACAGATAGACCAGATGCGTGACTCAATTCTTAGCAGGTGCTAGGTTCGCAAAAAACTGATTATCAATGCCAACTTCGGTAGAGGCTATGCAAACAAACGACACATACAATCGTGGCGGCATGATCGCCTTCGTATTCTCGATGGTCTTTTCTCTCGTGTTCTTCTTTTATATTTCCCTCATGCACCAGGGGATAAATCTAAAGGAGATTCCTGAGGAAGCAATGTCTGGTGGATCACCCTCGGGTGAAGGTGCTGCAGCGGTTGCAGCCGTAGACATCAGCAAGATTGAAAAGCCTTGGGAGCCCAATGACGACATGGTTACTCATGGCGCAAAGATCTACAAAGCCAATTGCACCGCTTGCCATGGAGATAAAGGGGCTGGCGATGGGCCCGCTGGAATGGCTCTCATTCCTCCCGCAAGAAATTTGATTGAAGGAAAATGGAAAAAAGGCGGCGATTCGATTGCCCTGTACAAGACATTGCATGATGGAATCGAAGGTACTTCTATGGCAGCTTTTAAGCATCTTCCCAAACAAGATCGCTGGGCTCTCGTGCAATTCATCCATTCCATTACAAAAAACAAAGTGGCTGATGATGCAGCCAAATTAGAAGCTTTCGCTAAGAGCGCGGACTAGGAGAACGAGGATGCGCGGTTGGCTTTTCAATTTGGGTTTGGCCCTCGGGGTGGCCTCCTCGGCTTACGCCTATGACCCAAATGATATTGTCCTTCGCGCCCACGACACTCCACGTGAACTTCAAGGCATAGGGATTACAGAAAAAACAGGTGAGGGGATCAATCTCGACCTGCCCTTTATTTCAGATACGGGCGAGCAGGTGACTTTAAGTAAGTACTTCGGTGGTCATAAGCCGGTTCTGCTCTCGATCGTCTATTATAATTGCGCCAGCCTCTGTAACTACCACATGAATGGGGTGACTGAAGCCTTAAAGGGTGTCAATTGGACTCCAGGTCGGGAATTTGAGCTCGTCGCTGTGAGCATGGATCATCGTGAAGGCCCAGATCTCGCCGGGCCGAAAAAGGCAAATTATGTTCGCGCTTACGGCCGGCCCGAATCTGCCGAGGGCTGGCATTTTCTAACCGGTTCTGAGGAAAGCATTAAGCAGCTTGCGGACCAAGTTGGCTTTGCTTTTCGCTGGGACGAAGAAACCAAGCAGTATGCTCACGCTTCAGCGGCCATCTTAATTACTCCCAATGGAACGATCTCCCGTTATGTGCACGGGATTGCCCCTGATGCCAAAACCATGCGTCTTGCCTTGTTAGAGGCCAGCGAGGGCAAGGTGGGCACACTCGTCGATCAGTTTGTAATGATGTGTTTTAAATTTGACCCTAAAAAGAGCAAGTATACTCTCGCCGCGTGGAACATTATGCGCGTGGGAGTCATTTTGATGGTGATTTTGGTGGCCGTAATAATGATTCCATTGTGGATCAGAGAACGGCGTCATCAGGGTCCAGCATAAAGGAGTAGTGCGGTTATGTTTTGGCCGAGTGTTGCACAAGCAAGTACTTTCATGCCCCCACAGGCGAGCAAGATCGCAGAACATTATGACACTTTGTACGCGTTTTTGGTTTGGGCTTCGTTCATATCCTGCGTATTGGTCATCGGCGGGTTCATTTATTTTTCGATTAAGTACAAAA
>JAPKGD010000473.1 GCA_026648125.1 Bdellovibrionales bacterium
GGGTGCCCAAGGTGTGAATAGAACTTGGATAGATTCGACGTTCGGCCCTTGCCGACAAATTGCCAATGGAGAGCTGGATTGGGTCAAGTATTTGGGGTCGATTTATTCCGGTAAAGAGGGACTAAAAGCCCAAGTGGATATCCAAGAAAAGAAGATTGATGGTGAGGAATCTCGATCCATTCAGCTTTCGGGTTTGGAAAAGTTGAGTTTTCGCATCGGTCGCTATGGTGCCTACGTATGTAGGGAAGAGGGGGGCAAAGAGATTTGTGCCTCTTTGCCCGACAGCCAGTTTCCGGGAGATATGACCTCGGAAATTGCGAATAAGTTGATTGATCAAAAAGTTTCTGGCGCGGATGCATTGGGCCAGGATCCTAAAACGGGTCTCCCCATTTATGTTCTCTCGGGTCGATATGGGCCCTATGTTCAGCTCGGTGAGGTTGATACGGCGCCAGAAGGAAAGCCAAAGCGCATGGCAATTCCCGCGGGCCTTGAGCCAAGCTCGGTCACTTTGCCTCAGGCCTTAGCACTCTTGGAGCTGCCTAAGTCTTTGGGCAATCACCCGGAAACAGGAAAGGATATTAAGAAGGGCCTCGGTCGATTTGGCCCTTACATCGTCCATGATGGAGATTTCCGCTCAATTCCTAAAACAGATAATATTTTTGACGTTGGACTACCGCGAGCTCTAGAGCTATTGGCCCAGCCAAAGAAGATGCGGGGACGATCCACTCCACTCAAGGAGCTGGGAAAGCACCCTCAGTCGGAAGAAGAAATTCAGGTGTTTACTGGGAAATATGGACCTTACATCCGGGTGGGAAAAATTAACGTTTCCCTTTCCGATGACATCAAGCCTGAAGACCTTACTCTTGAGCAGGCTCTAAAGCTGATTGAGGAAAAGGCAGAGGTGAAGGCAAAAGCGAAGAAGCCGAAATCGGCAAAGCCAAAGGCCTCTAAAGCCACCAAAGTCGCAAAAACAGCAACCCCTGACAGCGGGGCCCAGGCGCCCATTAAGGCACCGGCGCCACCTGCAAAGAAGGTCATTGTTAAAAAGGCACCATTGAACACGCCTAAACAAAGCTAATTTGCAAAAATGACCCTCCTCTGGTAGATGGTTTCTGCGGCGCAACAAGAGGTAGGGATGGTGAATGTCGTTAAGAAAAGGCTGCTAATTCGAAAGAATCGTCCCAGTTCGCAGCTCGAGCTGGGTATTGCGCCTTTGGTGGAACCCGACCGCAATCATTCTAAGGGCGGCCGGAGCTTTTATTTTTTTGATTTTGATGACAACGTGGCCTTTCTTTCGACGCCGGTGTTTGTATTTCATCGCGAGAGTGGAAGGGAGCTCAAGCTCTCAAGTCGGGAGTTTGCCGAACAGAGCGCACACATTGGAAAGCGCGGTCCCTTTAAGGACTATAGTATTAACTATGACGATTCTGTGGGGACGTTTAGAAACTTTAGAGACCGCGATCTTGGGTTGCTTTCAAAATGGCTTGGCCGAAGGCAAACCTTTTTAGAAGACTTGGCCCAGGCCCTGGGTTTTCCGGAATTTCATTGGCAGGGGCCCAGCTGGTCTTGCTTTCGCCATGCGGTCATTAACCGTCGCCCTGTCTCTGTGATAACGGCGAGAGGGCATCACCCGGAAACATTGAAGGACGGTATTCGGCTTCTCGTAGACGAAGGATTTCTTCCCCATGAGCCGAATTATTTGAGCCTTTTTCCCGTATCCCACCCCAGGGTTAAAGCGGCCTTCAATATGCCGATGGATACGCCCATTTCGCGACTCAAGCAAACCGCCATCCGACACTCCGTCACAGAGGCCTTTCGAGTTTATGGTGAAAACCCCCATCACCGCTTCGGCATGTCGGACGATGATCCAGAAAATGTCCGTCTCATTGTGGAAGAGATGGTCCGTCTCAAGAACGAATTCCCTGACAATTCGTTTTTTGTAATTGAGACACACCGGGGGCAGTTTATTAAGCGTGAAGTCTTTGCCAACTACACAGTGGATCAAATTCTGCTCCCCGTCGGAGAACAACTTTCGCTGTTCTAGACAATTGGTACTGGCCCCGTCTAAGGTCGGGGAGCAACGCGAAAGTGAATTTGAGGGTGCAAGCTCCTCACAGATCGTCCGATACTAATTCATAGGAGGAATCACCATGATAGGCATCATTTCTCGCCGTGGGATTTTAATCTTTTCACTCTACTTTGCGGTCGTGGGATTCCCGGTTGGGGCTTGGGCGCAGATGCGTGGGCAAAGCCTCGAGTTGAGCTGCGTACATCTTTATCCCATTCAGATGAAGTATCTTGAAAAACATGTGAATTTTAGCGGTCTTTCTTCAAATTTGGAATCGAGAAC
>JAPKGD010000474.1 GCA_026648125.1 Bdellovibrionales bacterium
GACTCGGCTGATGATTGCAGCTCCCGCCGCATCACCAAAGAGGATACAGGTTTCTCGCTCTTTATAGTTCACATAGGGGTGAAGAACCTCAGCTCCGAGGATGAGGATATTTCGGTACATTCCGGTGCGAATAAACTGATCGGCGATTGAAAGTGCGTAAACAAAGCCAGAACAGGCAGCAGAAACATCAACCGCCATGATATCTTTGGCGCCGAGCTTATGTTGAAGGACGCAGGCCGTATTGGGCATCACTTGATCCCCAGAAACCGTCGCGCAGATGATCATATCGAGGTCCTGGGCGGTGAGGTTGGCAGATTCAAGGGCTCGCTGACTTGCTTTGAGCGCAAGGTCACTTGTGAGCTCACCATCCGCCGCTATGTGACGCCAGCGAATGCCTGTGCGTTCGCGAATCCACTGGTCACTGGTGTCGACCATTTTTTCTAAATCTTCATTACTAAGACGTCGTTCCGGCAGGTAGGAGCCGGTTCCAGAAATTTTCGCTCTGTAAAGTCCGCCATTGGTGCGTGCCATAAGATGCTTTCCCCCCGGATTTGAGGCCCAAAATTAGAGCCCCGTTGAGCTTAAGCCTGGGCAGTAACAACTTCGCGACTGCGATAGTGTCCGCACGACAGACAAAGATGATGTGGACGCATGAGCGCACCACAGTTCGGGCAGTTTCGCACAGTCGGCGAAGTCAAAAAGTCATGGGATCTACGCATGTCCCGTTTTGAGCGCGAAGTTTTCTTCTTTGGAGTTGGCATAGGTCATCCTGTTCGTAAAGGCCCGTTTCTACTCGTGAATGGGCGATAAAATCAACTATTTAATTTCAATTTGCTCAGCTCGGAAAAGGGGCTTGTTTTTTGAAAACTTTCGCTATTTCCGGTAGTTATCCATCCTTTTTGCAGTGCCGTTTGATAGTTTTCACAACTGTCATCGCAATCCGCTTTTGCCATGGGCTTAATCGGCCTGGCCAAGGCTATGAGTTCGTGAACAAAATCGGCCACTTTAAAGTCGGGGGAGGGAAGCTCGGTGCACTCCGGGCCTTCGGCATTTAACTCGGACGAGTGATTTACGCGGGCCTGATGTCCCCCTCCTTCGAGAGGAGTTTCGCCCACGACTAAAATTTCGTTAAAGCGTTCCTTGACGGGCAAAATAAAATCAATTGCACATCGAGAGCACAACTCTTCAAGACCTGCCTCAATAAAGCCCGTAGCAGAATAAACATTTCCCATTGGTTTAACTTCAATTTCAACACGATAGGGGCGCTGCCCAAGGAGATCCTTTAAGAAGGGCGTGAGTTCGCCGCTTTCGTTTGTGTAAACGAAAGTGCGTCCTTCGTTAGGGAGTTCCTCTAAATGAATAGTCGTAGGCTGCAAGGCCAGTCGATTGTATGCCATAGGTAGAGTCTCTTACGACCGAATGCGTCAGTAGGTCAACTGAATTGAAATTATTAAGGGTTTCTCACTCCTCATCTCAAACTCAAATGGTAGAATTTTAGCTCGGGAGTGGTTGCAGATGCGGCTTTATATAGCCATTTTATTAGCTTTTTCATGGGTGTCGCTTCAAGCAGAAGGTAAGTCGGCGAAGGCCATTTTTGACCTTGAAGTGCTTGAAGAGCTTCCGGTGCATAGTGAAGCGAGCCTGAACTCGCCAATTATCTCCCGCCTCAACCGGGGAGACAAGGTGGTCATCTCTCCAAAGGTTTATGGAGGATTTAGAAAAGTCCTCATTACCTATCGGGGCAAGGCTCGGGGCGGTTTTGTTCCATTGGCAAAGATTCAACGGAGTCTCATTAAAGAGAGGGGGGTCACCACAGGCGATGGACGTAAGCCCTACGCTTCAGATTATGCACTGGGGCTGGCGGCGGTGGTCTCGTTTTTGCGACAAGGCGAAACGACGTTCGCGCAGACCGATGGCGAAATCTACGATACGACACCTTTGCAAAGTACGACGTTCTTTTTCTCGATTTTTACGGACATACCAATTGATTCAGGATGGGGTCTGAGAGCCTATTTGGCTTTAAGAGAAACTGATTTTACCGGTTCCGTGAGCCGCAGAAACGACCTGTTTGGCACTAAACGAAAAGTAAATCGAACTCAAAGCCTCACCGGTATAGGGTTGACCGCAAAATTCTATACAAGTCCCGGAGCGGGTTGGAGGTGGGGTGGGGGCCTCGAATTGGCCATGGGCAAGAAAATCACTATAAAAGTGGACGATGTAGAGCTGCCTGTTGAAGAAACGGACAAACCATTTTTTGCCATCGCCTATGGAGCTGCTGGGGCCTATATTCCAGTTCCTGGAATTCAATCGTTGTTTCTGACGCCAGATGTCCGTTTAGGCACGATTGCCAC
>JAPKGD010000475.1 GCA_026648125.1 Bdellovibrionales bacterium
CCTGAAAAATGCTCCTGCTATTCTTTTGAGTCAGGATCAACGTCGCTTTTCTGCGGTGATACCGCAAAAAATTGAGGGTTGTATTGAAGGCAAAGCGTTTTTGTCTGTATCAACTATGCCAGCTTCGGGGAGTGGATCTGAGGCGCCTCTTTTTAAAAAATCCTATTGTAACCCGTGACACTGGTGAAGAGGGTGTTGCAATTCGGTTTTTTGTTTTTCTTGAGTGGGTGCGCCTCAAAAGGGAGCTACACCCATGTTAGTTATCCTTTGGTGAAATTAGATTCGCAAGAGGAGGTGAGTTCGCCACTTCGCGGATTGGCAACGATGCAATATCGAGTGGTAAAGGTTGAAAGCGATAAGGCCGGAAGGGCTTTGGTGGAGAACAAGCGATCATTTTTGATCGATCTCTTTAGGCAGAGTGAAGATCCGTATTTTGGGACCTTGCGATGGTCTGAAGAATGCCTCAAGCGAAATCAAATTGGCGAGCTTAACATCAATGGCAATCACGTGGAGTTTCAAGCTCGACTCTCTGTAGATGGGCGGTGGAATCCAGGTGAGTGTACGAGTAAAGCAGTAGAGGCTAATTTACTCGTCAAATATTGCCCAGCAGAACAGCTTGCCGTGACAGTGTTTTTAACTGGTCAGAAATCAATGAGTGCAAAAGTCGTGTGCGGAGATCCTGTACGCATCGGTATCTAAGAATGCAAATTCTAGGGACTATGCTTTGTGGCGGGAACACGATCCCGAAGGCACCAATTCATCTTTCTTTTGGTGCCCCCATCATAGAGGTAAGCCAAGTTATTTTTTATCAAAACATCTTTCAGATTTCGCCCATCAAACTCCACATCAGCTAGTATACGAAAATATTTGTCTCTCGCCACATTGAGTAAATCTATGCGCTTTGAGTTTTTAAGGAGACTTGCAACGAGTCGCTGTGCGGTGCGGCCGGCCTCCTTTTCACATGCATTTTTGGTTCGGATTTCAGCCGTGTCGATCCCTTTGACTCGAACAGAGATATGGTCGCCAAAAAGGGGATGAATGTTGGGGATCTTAAACGTAACAGTATCTCCGTCGTAATTGTCTAGATATCTGACGCAATTAAATCTGGTATTTGTATGAGCGCAATTTGTTTGGGCTGAGCTGTAATTTGAGAATCCCGAAATGAAGAAAACGGCCAATAGGAGTCGCATTCTCATAGGATTGCAGATGGAATTCCGATTGAAAATTAAAATCTTAAAAGCTCGACTTGAGAATTGCTCTACTTATTCAGAGAAGATTGGTTGTTACTTAAATAGGCATAGTACTGAAGGGTTGCAAAAAGGCCTGCAGCGGCAGTGAGCACAATGAGAGGTTGTACAAATTCCCGTTTCCATAAAGCAAAAATGATATTCATATATTGAAGGGCAGTAGTGATTTTACCAAAGAACATGGAGGGAACAAATGCCAGTCGGCTATTTCGTCGAAAGAGAAAGAGGAATCCGATGACAAGCAAGAGGCCAATCTCTCGTGTAGATAGAGCAAACATAAATTTCCAAGAGATCATGTGTGTCATCTTCCAAGTGATGAGCACTGATGCAAAAAATATTTTATCCGCAATGGGGTCGAGTCGCTCTCCTAGAGTTGTTACCCAATTAAATTTACGGGCCAAAAAACCATCAAGGGCCTCTGTACCGAGTGCCACGAGAACAATACTAAGGTGAAGGGTTGAATCAGCAAACGGAAAGCAAAAGGCGAGAACTATTCTCGAGACAGAGAGGATGTTGGGAATTTGATTCAAAGGGTTACCCCTTTATGCAAGCGTGCGGCTTGAGGTAAGCGACACGAATTGCAAGACGAGCTTGTTCCGCCGACTCCACAACGTCATGTAAATTTTTATAAGCATTCGGGGCCTCCTCGGCCACGCCCCGAAAAGAGCCGCTTCGAGTAATTATACCTTGGCCGCGAAGTTGTTCAATCACGGTCGGTCCGCTCCAGTTTTTTAATGCTTGAGATCGACTCATCGCGCGCCCAGCGCCGTGGCAGGCCGAACTGAAAGACAGCTTTTCTGCCTCTTTTGTTCCGGCCAACACGTATGATCCTACTCCCATACTGCCGCCAATAAAAACGGGCTGGCCGACGTTCCGATAGGCTTCGGGCACTTCTGGGTGGTTAGGCCCAAAGGCCCGAGTGGCGCCTTTGCGGTGAACAAAAAGCCGTTTCATTTCTCCATCCAATTCATGCCACTCGGATTTGCAGGTGTTATGGGAGACGTCATAGACCAAACGCAGGTTAGCCCTCGGAAAAATCTCTGCAAATGCATTTCTCGTAAAGTGGGTCACAATCTGTCGATTCGCCAGGGCAC
>JAPKGD010000476.1 GCA_026648125.1 Bdellovibrionales bacterium
TCTGATGCCATCTTCACCTATGATGAAATGTGGACGGCGATTAAGGGGCAGTAGGCAGTAGTACGTTCAGACCTGACAGGTTCTGGAAACCTGTCAGGTCTTTTGTAGTAACCGCCGTCAGGAATTGAATAGCGCGAACGACCCGGCGTCGTTCCCACTCTTCAGTCCCTGACTTGAGGCGGCAAGATTCTGAACGTCGTAAGCCTCGTATCCGTTATATCCCAGAGCAAAAAATTGTTTAATTGATTCTCTTTTAAATTCCAAATCCAGCATGCGAGACGCGGACTCGTCTACGTCTTGTGTAGAGTAGAGCGGCATCCACTGGTTGGAAAATCGAGTGTTGCGATAGGGAAGCCGGTACATCTCTCCGCAAGTGTATGAAAATTTAGAAAAATCTCGAGCTGCTAATCCGCCGATCCCAAAATCGATCCGATCTGAGTCCTCTTCAAGGGCGACATAAGTTACCTTCAACGGGGCGAACCCAATATTAAGTCCTCGTACAACGGTAAAATCGACAATGTTTCCAGAGGGAGCAACACGCAAAAGAATGTGCCGCTGGTATTCTTGCGAGTAGAGAGCTCCTCCTAGGGAGATTAAAAAATTTCCTCTTTTACCGGGGGGTGAATTCTTGACCGCAGGCCAGAATCTCGAACTGCGACATCGTGAGGTTTCAAATCGATGGAGTGTTTGGAGGTAATCGGAGAACCCGAAGAATTTGGTGTCATAGGTTATTAATTCAAGCGGAAGCGCCGAGGAAATCCGCCCTGGTGAATTCGTTGGTACAACCTTGATTGAACGATCCTTTAAGACGACTTCAAGGCCTAATTGAAACTTCCCATGTTGATAGACCGAAATATCAAAGCGCTCCCGCAGCCGAGGACCCTTTTTCTCCTTGCCCCGCGCTCTATTAACTACGACATCGACTCTTGCTTCACCAGGCAAACCTGTGAGGTTGAGTTGCTGCTGGAGCACGTACCTTTTTTCTTGAGTCGTTTGGGTTTCCTCTGCATTTACCGGAGGGCTCTGGCGATTTGATCCCGAGTCGCAGGCGGAGATCAGCAGAGCAAATGATATGAGCAAGGTGAGGTTTTTCAATTTTCCTCCAGTTCAGTATTGAAACCGAGAAGCGCCATACTGTTTTTGATATTCATTAGAGACTGCTGGAGTTTTGGTCTAAGATTATCCACGGCAGAGGCAATCTCGGGGTTACTCCTTAATGTAGTGTATGGAGAAAATCGAGCCAGCGACGATGCAATCAAATTGGCTTCAGCCACAACAATTAAGTTTCGAGCAAGGGACTGATAAGCTTCATCGGCGAATGCGCCCTGTCCGTCTCCAGCGAGAAGATTAAGTTTTCTCGACAACTCTGCTTTGTCGAGGTTCGTCGTTGGAGCAATCAAGTATTCGTTTAATGCAAGAATATCTCCCATGCGTAACATTCGTTCGCCAAGGTGCCCATGGAAGGCCGCTTTAAGTCGCGCACGAACCTCTTCAATTTCGAGTTCAGATTGACCGACCAATAAGTTGAGGACATTTCCCAATCGGTCTTGAAGGTTTAAACAGGCGATGTCCTTTATCCCACACTGAATAGAATTGAAAAGGACAAGGGCCTGACCAAATGGGCTTGAACTCATCATATAGGCCTTGATTGAGGGGATTAGCGTGTACCGAATTAAACCCCTCGAATGAAGGTTAAGGGTTTCTTGCAAAGCTTTTAAACTCTGAGAAATTTGCCAGCGGAGATATAGGATTTCGGTGACAAGATTGACGCCGTCGTCGGAGCCATTGGGAGAAGGCATGGGAGCAAAATTTGCAGACATCAGTTCGCTCAAATCCCAGGGGCTTGCTTGCTGAGTGTTGGAAACTGATATCGGTGAGATGTCTTGATTTAATAAAATTGCGAGCTTGGCTTTATATAAGGAGATTTGCTCATCAATCAGACAGCCCTTTCGCTTTTGTTTCAAATGCGGCGGGCAAATCACTTCAAGTCCAGCAAGAAGATGCGCTTCGCGATTGGGGCCCTCCGGCATCGGTGTCGTCATCAGCTTTTCGATCGGCGGAAAAAAATTGGACAAATCTGTAGATTCTGCCCGACTTCCGCTCGGAGCCCCCAGCAATACAGTGACCGCAAAAATCATTAATTTGGACAGGTTCAACTTATGCTCCTCGGTTGCAGCAGGCCGGGTTGCGAGAGCTGTGCCAAGATTTTATAGGTCAAATTGGCCCTTGTTCGAAGTGCAGCGAAGAATCATCTAAATGGGCCAAAGGTGAATGGTTTTCGAGTTTTTGGGTATTGCCAGAAAATGGGATTTTTTAAAAACTGGCCGCCGAGCGATGGG
>JAPKGD010000477.1 GCA_026648125.1 Bdellovibrionales bacterium
GGGCCTGCTTCTGGGCAGGGCGATCAAGGACCACCTCTTCAACGCGCCTGTAGTGGCCACGGCCTTCATCCTCGGAGGCTTCATCATTCTCTGGGCCGAGCGCCGACCAGCCTCTGCCACCCGGGTGCATGATGTCGATGCCATGACGGCGCTCGATGCGCTCAAGGTGGGGCAAAGGTTACATATTTAACTTCTTGTTTAAGTCTTTTCTTTGAGTGAAGAGTAAATGGGCGACCCAGAAATTTTAGAAGTAAGTTAATTCTTCCCACATATCTTTTATGACCAACTTCAGTCCAAGCAGCATCAGCTTTTTTCTGAAGTTCTTTTTTAGAAGCTGAAGCAAGAGGCAGAGGATTGATTCCCATTAAAGCTACCATGAATTCTCGCTCTGCTGTTTCAGGGGATACGATAGCTCTACCGAAATAATCACGATCCCAGAGTTTTTCGAATGCTTTTAAATTAGCTTTAAAAATTTGGTCTTTGATATTTGCTTTGACTATTGAGAGGCCAGCTTCAGATTTAAGAGTTTCAACTAAGGCTTTAACTTGAATATGAGCTTGCTCAAGAGTGAGCAGTTCATCTTTGAAGTGTTTATTTATGGAGTCTAATCTCTCGTCTTTTACTTGAGGCTGGAGAGGCTTTTGATTCTTGCGATAAATCTTTTTGTGAATCGCAAATGTTCTGCGACCATGTGTTGGTTTCTTGACTGTGAATCCGAAGCTCATGCACTAACTCCACCAAACTTGTGTGTCTACCATTGACCTTTAAAATGGTATCGGCAAAGTCGCGGGCTTCTTTAATTTCGTCAATCCCAATAACATTAACCATAAGTCTGGAGTCTTCTTTTAATGGTGCCCAGGACTGGACTTGAACCAGCAAACCCTTTCGGGCGGTAGCCCCTCAAGCTACTGTGTTTACCAATTTCACCACCTGGGCATTCTAAAAAGCTTGGTAGCAAATCTACCATTCAGCCTATTAATTTATCTACCAAAAAACTATAACCCTCTGTATTCCTTCCTTTTTCTGTCGGGTGGAATAAATCCCTCAAGCTAGTGCGTCTACCAATTCCGCCACTGGCGCGCTTAAATAGGGCTTATATTCAAAATGAGCGCAAACTCTTAACATGGGCTTAGGAACTTAAACCACTATTTTTTTAAAGAGACCCCGTGAAGAGGTCGAGTTTTACAAATCTCGGCTAACCCTAAGGCCCGGCCAGTGCGTCGAACTTACAGGGATCGCATGGATGCGGTCGCTAAAGGGAGCAAGGACGCTCCCGGGGCTGTCCTCATCTAAACGGGGGAGGGGGAAGGCGCCATGTCTAAAGAGGAATTCAATAAGCTCACTCAGGAGCTGGAAACGATTGAACGGCTCCTGCAAAAGGTCAGCAATTCAAGGCAGCGCCAACTCTTGCTGACCCGCGCATTCGAATTATTGGCGCAGCTAAAAGAGGGGGCCGCGTGACTTCAGATGGGGTAATTATCGGGGCGTTTACGTTCTTCTTTATTACGCTCTTTTTTCTAATTCCGCTTTATACTCTAGGGCTTAGGACGCTTCTTGAGGCGCGAAAGCAACGCCGAAGAGGCCGCTACTAATCGCGGCTTGAGTCCTTCTTAAAGCTTAAGTATGATGCGCCGCTTATGCGGCTCGACGACCTGCAATATCATTATCCTGAACATCTCACGGCAACCGAAAGGCGAGCGGAAAGTCGTATCGCTTTTATTCAACTTCCCGGTGAGCCGATAGAAATTTCCAAAGCTGATCTTCTCGGGCGCTTTAAGGCCGGGGATCTTTTGGTCATCAATGACACACGAGTCGAGAACCGACGGGTCTTTGCAGGAGAAAGCGAAATCCTATTTGTGGCGCCCTTGCCAAATGAGGAATGGGAGGTTTTATTTCCCTCGCGAGAAATGAAAATTGGGGACGAACTCACGCTACCGGGTGGACTTTGCATGACCTTGCTGGCGAAGGGACTTCCGCAGCGGGTGAGGTTGAGCCGGCCAGTCACGGAAGAATATTTTCAGGAGTTTGGTGAGCCCGCACTTCCTCCGTATATTCAGCGAAGGCGAGGGTCCCGACACGCCCGCCAAGAAGATAAAGAATGGTATCAGAGCAAATGGGCCAAACATTTAGGCAGTAGCGCGGCTCCGACCGCCAGTCTTCACTTTGATCTTTCCGATCTGGAGATGTTAAAACAAAAGGAAGTTCGGTGGGCCCGTGGAATTTGCATCCGGGCGCGGATCCCTTCGGCCCGCCGGTGCGCACCGAGTTTCCCTTCGCGGAGAAGCTGCGCATCTTCAAGAAGCTCGGCTTCGACGCGGTGCAGTTCCACGACGACGACGTC
>JAPKGD010000478.1 GCA_026648125.1 Bdellovibrionales bacterium
GTATACATCGTATTCGGGCGGAGAAGAGCAAAGCCAAACTTGAAGATCGAGTTCTCAAGGATGGCGATGTGGTCACAGCGTGCCAGGCTTCTTGTCCGACCAATGCCATCGTTTTCGGGGATCTCAATGATCCAGAAAGTCGAGTGGCTAAGGCCTTCAGTGCGGCCAACTCTTATGCTTTGTTAGAGGAATTGAATGCGAAACCGGCTGTTCACTATCAGGCTAAGGTTCGCAATACGGCAGATCTCAAGGGCGGCGGTGGCCATGGCCACGGCGAAGCTGCTCATGGGGAGGGACACAACTCATGATTAAGCGAAATCAACTGGTTTTAGGTAATAAGACCTATGCAGATATCACAAATGATATCTGTGAATTGGTTGAGCGAATTCCAGGCTGGCAGTACTTTGCAGGATTGCTCGGCGCGAAGTCGCTCTTTTTGGTGTACATTTTGGCCCAAGGCGTGACCATCGCCTTTGGTATGGGGAAGATGGGGATCTCGCATCCAGTGATGTGGGGAACCGATATTATCACCTTCGTGTTTTGGATTGGTATCGGTCACGCCGGAACCTTGATCTCGGCCATTCTCTTTTTGTTTCGACAAAAATGGAGAACCTCAATCGCGCGGACGGCTGAGGCAATGACCGTATTTGCGGTGATGGTGGCGGGAACGTTTCCGATTTTGCATACAGGTCGTCCTTGGTTGGCTTACTGGCTCTTGCCTTACCCCAACCAGCGTGGCCCACTGTGGGTGAATTTTCGCTCTCCGCTCTTGTGGGATGTGTTTGCCGTATCGACGTACGCAACGGTTTCCTTAGTTTTTTGGTACATAGGAATGGTTCCTGATTTGGCAACGATTCGTGATCGAGCCAAAAACATTTGGCGCAAAAGAATCTATGGCGCCCTCTCGTTGGGCTGGAGAGGTACAGCTCGCAGCTGGAACCATTACGAAATGGTTTATATGCTACTCGCAGGATTATCGACACCTCTCGTGTTGTCGGTTCACTCCATCGTATCCTTTGACTTTGCGGTGGCAAATCTTCCAGGCTGGCACACCACCATCTTTCCCCCGTACTTTGTGGCGGGAGCGATTTTTTCGGGATTTGGAATGGTTGTGACACTGATGACTTTGGTGCGAATCCTGGTGCCCAAGTTTAAAGATTACATTACTTTGGACCACATGGAGGCGATGAATAAGATCATTATGGCGACAGGCCTCATGGTGGGTTACGCCTACGGATCTGAATTCTTTATCGCTTGGTACTCGGGTTCAGTTTACGAGGGCTATGTCTTTATGAATCGTGCCTTCGGACCTTACTGGTGGTCCTATTGGATCATGGTTTCATGTAACGTCTTTATTCCGCAGTTGTTCTGGTTAAAGAAGGTGCGCCGAAGTATTCCAGCCATGTTTATCATTTCAATTTTTGTGAACATCGGCATGTGGTTTGAGCGCTTCGTGATCACGGTGACATCTTTGCACCGCGACTTTTTGCCGTCGAACTGGGGCATGTGGCATCCAACCATCTGGGATATTGGAGCCATTGCGGGTAGCTTTGGAATGTTCCTCTTCTTGTTCTTACTCTACATTCGTTTGTTGCCAGCGATTTCGATCGCAGAAGTGAAGCCGGTTCTTAATGTGGGCCGTGACGGAGGTGACCATGGGGGTCATTGATAAGGTAATTGATTGTGTGCGCGCCAAGGGGACTCCTGGCGTGGCGGGGATTTGGCTGGATGAGCACAAATTGGTTGAGGCTGCGGCCAAGACTAAGCAGGCGGGATTTAGGAACTTCGAAGCAATTAGTCCCTTTCCACTTCATGGAATTGACGAGGCGATGGGGATCCCTCGTTCGTTTATTCCTTGGGTGACTTTTATTTTTGGTCTGGTTGGATTTAGTTTTGGAACTTGGTTTACTTGGTGGACTTCAGCTACGGATTGGCCTGTGATTGTCGGTGGAAAGCCAATGTGGTCGCTTCCGGCTTTTGTTCCCATTATGTTTGAATGTACAATTCTATTTGGAGCTTTAAGTTCCGTCGGCGCGTTGATTTATTT
Source organism: Bdellovibrionales bacterium (assembly GCA_026648125.1). Taxonomy (GTDB): domain Bacteria; phylum Bdellovibrionota; class Bdellovibrionia; order Bdellovibrionales; family UBA1609; genus JAIBAM01. The sequence continues at coordinate 2,048 of JAPKGD010000478.1, forward strand.
GGCGGGTCTGCCGAAGGTTGAGCCTCCGGTCATCGATCCAGATTTGAGTAGCCACAAATTCGCACTTTTTATTCCTCAGACTGAGCCTGGTTTTGATGCGGGAAAAGTAGAGCAGTTGTTTAAGCAGCTGGGCGCAGTTGAAGTGAAGAGGACGGAGTTTTAAATGAAATATCAAAAAACTCTACTCACAATAGTATTGGTTAGTCTCTGCGGATGTAATGCGGGCAAAGATCAGACGAACATCGAATTGATCCAGGATATGATGGACCAAATCAATGTGA
>JAPKGD010000479.1 GCA_026648125.1 Bdellovibrionales bacterium
ATAAAGACGTCACGTTTTTAGCCATCGTGAGTGATTATTCTGGCAAAAAAAAGCTCAGGGAGCTTCGCTACGACGTAAAGGTCAAGCCGCCCCAATATTCTTTGGTTGAGACGGTGTTTCCCGAAAGACAAAAGGGGCGAAAGCTGCTGATGCGAGATGACGATCTCTGGTTTTATTCCCCCGGTCTGCGCAGGCCCACGCGGGTGAGTTTTCAACAAAGACTGACTGGCGAGGTGGCCAATGGTGATATTTCGCGAACAAATTTTGCCGACGATTACACCGCTGTTTATGAAGATTTAGAAGACCTGGGTAAAGTAAAAGCGCATCGATTGCTTCTGACGGCCAATAAGAAAAGCGTAACTTATCAACAAATTCGCTATTGGGTCAGCGCGGAAGAGGAATCTGTTCCGGTAAAGGCCGAGTTTTTAACCGCCTCAGGCAAGTTGTTGAAGAGAGCGGAGTATGGAGATATAAAGAAGGTTCTCGGGCGTAGGCGGATAACTAAGACGTGGGTCAGCGATGCAGTTCAAAAATCCAAACGGTCACTTATCGAATTCGCCAAGGTTAAGATCGAGGGGCACGATGCATCGCTTTTTAATAAGGACAGCTTGGCCGAATAGCCTTGCCGTACTCGCCATACTGTTTTTCTGTCTGCCAGCTTGGTGTGAGTCGCCACGGCGTTCGCGAGCCACCAAACCGCTCACCCAGCAAAGCTATCGATTTCTATCCAGAGTGCAATATGGAAACTTTCTTACTCGACCTCTCACCGATTTAGCCACCAGTCGGCTGTGGTTAGATGGAGAGCAGAGAATTAAAGGGCCTTCGGGTTGGAGTGCATTGTTAAGCGGTCGCTTAAGAATCGAGGGGGCTTATGCTCAAAATGAAGATGCATTTACAGCCCAGTCCGCACAAAGCCAATCCGTGGAGCTCACACCAAGAGAATCTTATGTGCAGTACCTCAATCGGGGATTCTCTCTAAGGTTAGGTTACCAGTCTGTGGTGTGGGGTGAGACCTTTGGTTTCTTTTATGCAGATGTGGTGAATCCAAAGGATCTTCGCGAGGGAACACTGTCGGGTCTAGCCGATTTGGCGGACCTTCGTTCACCTTCTCCGATAGCAAATCTTCAGTGGTTGGGGGAAAACCTATCTCTTCAAGGAATTTACGTGGTGGGACCGTCCATGAACACCTTTCCAAGCCTAGGAAGCCCCTTTTTTCCTATGGAGCTGGATCCCACGATTAATTTTTCTCTGAAAGATCGGTCAAGTGAATCCAGGCCCGACGGCGACTGGGGGGCTCGAGCCTCTTACAATTTTGGAAACCTGGATACGTCAGTGTTTTATTTTCAGCACCGCGATCGTATGCCCTATATCGAGCAGAGAATCCTTTCATTGGCGCCCGTCAGCATAGAGCTGGGTCTCAAGCAGAAATCAATCTCGGCAATTGGACTCAGCGCCACTTGGCAGTCTGGCGATCATTTGATTCGGCTCGAAGAAGTTTCTTTTGGCGGGCGAAGATTTAACGCGTTGAACGGCGCCACTTTGACCGCAGTCGACCATGATAATCATGTGGTGGCCCTGGGCTGGGATCTTCCTGAATATAAAAAATGGATGTTTGGCACTCAATACTCCGCAGATATAGTTTCTGGGGCGGAGACTGTTCTCGGCAGAAGAACGGTTGAGCAATTGTGGTCTTGGAGGCTTTTTCGCGAAACTCCCTCGGGCCAAAGTCTGGAGATGGTTCACACGGTTTCTCTTGTAGACGGCTCAAGTCAATCGTCATTAAAATATTCATTTCCGAGGTCATCCAGTTTGGAATTTCTTTTTGGTTTAGAATCTCTGCAAGGAAATTCGCGATCTCAGTTTGGTCGGATGCAGGGAGGTAGCCGAATATTGGTCGGCTTAAAGGGTGTGTTTGATGGCTAAACCCATTGTTGAAGTTAACAATGTGAAGAAATCCTACCGCATGGGGGAAGGTCAGCTTTGGGCGTTAAAAGGCGTGACGCTATCTATTGAAGAGGGTGAGTTCGTTGCCTTGGTGGGCCGGTCAGGGAGCGGAAAGACGACTCTGCTCAATTTATTGGGTGGCTTAGACCAGCCAAGCTCGGGTGAATTGGCAATTTCGGGCACGCAACTCTCTCAATTAAAGGATGATGAACTCACGCTGTTTCGCGGTCAACATATTGGATACGTCTTTCAAACCTTCAATTTAATTCCGGTCTTTTCGGCGCTCGAGAATGTGGAATATCCCTTAATTCATCAGAAGCAAATTGCTCCTCAAAAGCGTAAGGAAATGGCTGCCCACAGTCTTGAACAGGTGG
>JAPKGD010000048.1 GCA_026648125.1 Bdellovibrionales bacterium
GGGGCCGTTATCATTTTTAAATTTATAGTCATTTTCTCGATCATGTGGATGCTTGGGAATGCAGGCTCACTCGCCGTCGCCACGGGACTTATTCTCGCTCAGGTAGGAGAATTTTCGTTTATACTTGCTGACCAGGGGCTGAAGCTCGGCCTTATCGACGAGTCTGGTCGCCAACAATTTTTAGCTGTAGCGATCGGAAGCCTCGCCCTCTCCCCCCTTCTCTATCGCCTCGCTCTTCTTGTTGCCTACCGATTTAATCATGATCAATTTGTTCCCCAACAGCTTCAGAACTTAGCAATTCAACTCAGGGAAACTTTAGTTCGCCAACCCATGAAGATGAACATCCATGACGTCAACCTCGCCCGCGAGGAAAACGGCCCCCTTTCGGATCACGTGATTCTGGTGGGATTTGGTATTGCCGCGCAAAACTTGGCGGGGGCGTTAAGGGGATTAAACATTCCTTACCGCGTCTTAGAGACCAATCAGTCCACGGTAAAGAAGTTTCTTCAGCAAGAGCCCATCGTCTTTGGGGATGCGACGAGACCAGATATTCTCGAAGATCTTGGAATTGAGCGCGCGAGGCTTCTTGTGGTTACCGTGACTGGAGCTGAAATCGGAGCCTCAGTGATCCGCTCCGCTCGACGCCTAAATTCAACAGTGCCCATTCTCATTCGGACGCAATACGCCCGCGATCTTAAGGCTTTTAGTTTAGATCCAAACTCTCGGGTTGTAGTTGCAGAATACGAAGGGACCTTGGCCCTCCTTGATGAGGCCTTAAAAATCTATCAAGTTTCTCCAGAGGGAATTGACGCTTTTATTCAAGAAGTAAAGTCCAAGCTCAAGCAAAGTCACCTCTCTTAGAACACCACGAACAACACGACGCATGAATATTGACTCAGAGCGACTCTTAAACAAGAATCAGCTTCTGTGATAAATGCTATGTCGATGTTTATCTTAATGTTTTTTGCCTTTTCGATCTCCACTCACAGCGCTGAGGTGGGTGCGCTTCCATTAGAACAATGCATGGCGGATTTAAAGCTTATAGGCAGTCCAGAGACTGAAGCAGAGCTTAAGTCGACCTGCGAAAAAATGAAGGTTCTGCCAAACTGCAACAGTGAAAACGGGCGCTATATATACCACTTTGATCATGAGGGAACAGCCAGCCGAGGTCGAAAGATATTGGCGATGTCGCTCATTCACGGCGACGAAATTCCTTCAGGGGCGGTCTCGAAAAATTGGATTGAACGCCTAACGAAAATTGATCCTCGTAACACCTGGCGAGTGATCCCCGTCGTAAATCCAGATGGTTTGAGAACTCGACAAAGAATGAATTCAAGAGGCGTGGACCTAAATAGAAATTTTCCCACCAAAGAGTGGAACGCCTCGGCTCTTGCCTCCTGGAAGAAGAAAACAAAATCCGATCCAAGGCGGTACCCAGGACCCTCGGCGGCGAGCGAGAGCGAGACAAAGTGCTTGATCAAACACTTTGAAGATTTTAAGCCGGACTTCATTATATCAATTCACACCCCCATTGGAGTCTTGGATTTTGATGGGCCTCCGGTGAGCGCCCCCAAAGGTTCACCTCTTCCCTGGCTTCCTCTCGGAAACTTTCCTGGCAGCCTGGGCCGTTACATGTGGAAAGATAAGAATATCCCTGTGTTAACCATTGAACTTAAAGGAAACTCAGGCACCGCTCGGCTTGAGGAAATTGATCAGCTTCAAGACATATCAGGCTCAATCGCCATTCAATCGGCCCCGCGAAAGCAAGATGAGGTGAAAAATTAAACTCACCAGTGACCAAAAGCAGGCTCTCATTTTGGCAAGTCGTTCCGCCTTAAAGGCGGCCTACTCGCCCTACTCAAAAATTCGTGTGGGGTCAGCCGTTTTAACTGATGATGGACAAGTCTTTTCTGGTTGCAATGTGGAGAATGCCTCCTATGGTGCAACTATATGCGCGGAACGAACTGCCATATTAAAGGCCGTAAGTGAAGGAGCTAAATCCATTCAAGCCATTGTCGTCATGACGGAGAGTGCAGAACCTTGGGCACCCTGTGGGCTTTGTCGACAGGTCATTCTCGAATTTGCCACGCTCAAAACACCAGTGATTTTAGTCAACACCAAGGGAAAACAGAAGAGACTCTCTGTGGGGCGGTTGTGCCCTTATGCCTTTTCGCCCAAACAAATGAAGTGAGTCCTTACTAAGAACTAGAAAAGAAAGACCCTTCCGTCGATTGGATAAGTCTAGAGTTTTAGTAGCGAATGATATGGGAAGCTGAGCTTCTGGCTCCCTCGAAGCGCCGTAATTTCCATTAAAAAGCAACTTCCTAGGACCTGAGCTCCTGCCTTTACAATGAGGTTCTCGGTCGCGTGAGCCGTCCCCCCCGTTGCCAACACATCATCAATAATTGTCACCTTGTCGGAAGGAGAAAGAGCTCCCATGTGCATTTGAAGCCCGTCTTTTCCGTACTCGAGATCATAAGTAACGGACACCGTTGTTCGCGGCAGTTTTCCGGGCTTCCGAGCAAGAACAACTCCGACCTCAAGATATTGGGCTACTGCCGCGGCGAGAATAAATCCACGGCTTTCTATAGCCACGAGCTTGGTCGTACCAGAAAATACGACATCCTTAAGGTGCTGGGCCAAAGACTTAAAAGCCACCGCACTCTCAAGAATCGGGGTGATATCCTTAAACATCACTCCGGGTTTTGGAAAGTCCGGCACGTTCCGAATCAGCTCAGCCACTTCTTCCATACTCATTAATTTGCTCATTCAAAGGTCCATTTCTTAAAGCCAATGCGCTCAGCTTTTGTTAAATCCGACTCAGATATCTCATAGACGTTGGTCATGCCAGTAGCCGAACCGCAAACTTGAATATGCATCAGGCCATCAGGTTTCTTTTCGCTCGAATAGATCTTTATTCCCTTGAGCTCTTCGGCCATGCGCTCGACGGGAACTGGTTTGCCCATTCCACACTGGAGACTTCCGTCATATTTATAGACCCGAACTCGGCGTTCATTCTTCATGTCTTGGCCTTCAGGAGCCCCATTGAGACCGGCGACGGGGGGCAAAGAGTCTGGAGGACGTCGGCAATGGTGTTGAGCGCAGCCCATAATTGAAATCAGTAAAAGCGATAACCACATGCGATTTATCAAAGCTACTCTCCCCATGGCCAAGTCTTAGCCCATCTTCGCCAGGCCAGCCTGAGCGAGTAAAGATTCGCGCCCGAAGACATAAAGTAAACTTCATTCTTATCTGCGTCGACCACAGCCTCCGAACTTACACCCCATCCGGGATGGAATTCAGAAATCTTTTGGCCCGTTCTTGAATCAAGAAACACAAGGGCTCCGCGCATCTCGCCGGCTATAACCATCTCCCGATAAATAGCCGGACGAACGGCGATCCCTGTGGAGGTCTGAAAGCTCCAGAGAACTTTTCCCGAATCCTTATCAAGTGCGAGAACCTTGCCCGAGGACGTCGAAACATAGAGGCGATTCCCAAGCAAAGTTACCGCCGACTCCCCGCCCTCCTCAACGGACCACAAAACGCGGCCGTCCGATTTATTGAGGGCGTAGAGAGCTCCGTCGTAACTTGGGACAAAAATTCGATCGCCATCTATGATGGGGTGAGCATCCACGTCTCGAAAACGTTTATTTCGATTTAACGAAACCTCCCAAACGAGGGCTCCCGAAGATTTTTTGATCGCGACCAAAAACCCATCGCTAAATCCCGCATAGACATACTCTCCAGCCACATTGGGCTGACTGCCTCCACGGATGGACAAATTGGAAGCGTCTCGGCGCGTGTAAACCCAGACCAACTTTCCAGACTGGATATCAATTGCATGAAGAACGTTGTTTCCAGCCACAAAATAGACCACGCCATCAGATGCATACGGTTGGCCAAGAGATTCACTTCGTATCGGGTAGGTCCAGCGAATTTCTCCTGTCAAAAGCTTAACGGCATAAAAGAATCCGTCACTTCCCCCAAATAGAAGTGTATCGCCATCTATGACCGCACCACTTTCGCTTCCGTCTCTTATGGGAATTCGCCAGCGAGGATTTGCCGTCTTTCGATCATAAGCGACAACACCATCAATGGCGTTCCCCTGAATGACTAAGTCAGAAGTGATCACTGGCGAAAAGCGATGTTGTCTTTCGCTACCCTGATGCTCTTTGACCAAGGTGTTTCTTACCCAGCGCTTCTCCACAAAAAACCGATTGGCACCGACGCCGCCAAAACTTGAGCAGCCAATAGTGAGTGTCGCAAAAGCTAAGATGATAAAATTTCGCAAGACGACTATCCCTTATTGTTTTTTTGCTCTGGAGTTTTCTCCGCCGAATTCAATTGAAGGAGACGCAAATAGTTCTTTGCTGTTCTTCCTGATTCACTCTCACCAAATTCAGTGCTCACTCGGGTATAAAGATCCTTTGCCCGATCCATCTGTTCAAGTCGTTCGTAGCAAAGTCCTGCCTTAAGGAGCGCCTCAGCATGGATAAACTCCACGCCAGACCGGCCAGCGAGATCTTCGAATCCTGATATTGCTCGATTATAATCTCCGAGTTCCATGGCCACGGTCGATCGCTGCATTTTCACCAGCGCTCGGATAATTTCACTGTCTCCACCATCGACCTGTGCAAGGAGCGCCGCCGCTAGATCTGGTTTCTTCTGGTCTAAATAAAGGCCCGCCAAATCAATGGCCGCTATCGCCGCCGCCTTTGTAGATTTATGAGCAATAATTTGCTTTTCAACTTCTTGCGCTGGACCCGCAAACACGGCCTCAAAGTCTGCCTTAGAATCTTCCTTTTGCGGCAGGTCCTTTGCTCCCTTATCTTTCATCTCTTTGAGTAGCTTCTCCAGGCGTTCATTTTCGTCTTTGGCCACCTGGTCACGCTGTTTGTTGAGATTCATTTGCGCCGCATAAATGGCCTTCGTCGCTCGGCGCTCCTGAAAATCATTAAATTGGCCATATCCGAGCCATCCTAAACCAATCAGCAAGATGGCCCCAAAAATCCCGCCCACAACCGCAATATTGTCTTCAACCCACTTTAGGATTCTTTCTGAACCTGTTAAAAATGCGTCTGGAGTACGAGCTTCAATCTCAATTTGCTTCTTTGACATGATTCCTCTTTCTACTTTCGATTTGTCATTTCCTTAAGAGTGGAGAAGGGTCGTGACGTGCGACCTTGGTGATGCTGTCTCAAACCACCGATCGCCTTGATTCGAGCCTCTGCCAAGCGGTCTGCCGCCCGATGAGTTGCAATCTTCTCATCTCGAGCAATTCGGAAAACGTTCATGAGATTATCATAGACTTGTTTGGTCTTATCAAAGGCACGCTCCTGAGAATAACCCTCAAGCTCCACAAAGACATTCATTAGCCCGCCGGCATTGATGACATAGTCTGGGGCATAAAGAATACCAAGCTCCATTAAGGCGTCACCATGACGATATTCAGCCAACTGATTGTTAGCCCCACCAGCGATAATTTTGCACTTTAAATGATTCAAGGTTTTGTCATTGATAACCGCGCCCAAAGCACAGGGAGCAAAAACGTCACACTCGCTCGTCACAATGGCATCTGGGTCTGTGGCTTTGACCGAGTATTTTGTGGTTATTCGCTTCACCCGGTCTGGGTCGATGTCTGCGACCGTAACCACCGCGCCCTCTTTTTCTAAAAACTCAACCAAGTGGGAACCCACATTTCCTAAACCTTGAACCGCGACACGGACACCCTGAAGGCTGTCCGTTCCCAATTTGTCTTTGACAGACGCCCTGATCCCCATCAACACACCATGGGCTGTGTACGGCGAAGGATCACCAGAGCCGCCCAGAGCCACAGGGATACCTGTCACAAAGGGAGTTTCCATAAAGACGTACTCCATGTCGTGAACCGTAGTCCCGACATCTTCTGCTGTAATATACTTGCCATGAAGTGAATTCACATAGGCGCCAAAGGCCCTGAATAGCGCCTCAGATTTGTTCTTTTTTGGATCTCCCATGATGACGGCTTTACCCCCGCCTAGGTTCAAACCTGCTGCGGACGCCTTGTACGTCATGCCTTTTGATAAGCGAAGCACATCAACCAAAGCATCCTCTTCGTTTGCATAATGCCACATGCGGGTTCCACCAAGTGCGGGCCCCAATGCGGTGTTGTGAATGGCAATAATTGCCTTCAGACCCACGTCTTTGTTGTGGCAAAAAATGACTTCTTCGTGCTCGCCATGCTTCTCAATCAACTCAAACGTCAGCAAGATGAACCTCCACGGACGGCTATTGACTTATTGCGAAATAGATCCCCTTCACAGGTTTCGTGGCAGGAAGAATAGATTTCATAAGTCCTCGCCGGCAAGAAAAATTCTTCAGCCACCGTCCCCACTTGCGACGCTATGGGCCGACAGCTGAGACGAATCATATTGAGAAGTTGAAGAAAGCTTTACATCTCAGTTCGATGCAAACAGCGGCCTCGACCCAGTAGATCGATCGAGAGCAAAAACATGCCTCAGTTTAGTCCGTAAAGCAGAGTCCCTAAAAGGCCGAAATAGATAGGAGAGAATCAGACCTTTTGCCCGTGGGAGATGATATGTCGTTGTCTAAAAACTGGGGAACCAAAGCCGGAATGGGCATGGCCGCCACAGTGCTTGGAATTTTGGCAGCGGCGGGCTGCAGCAGAGAAATGGGCGGCCCCGCAAAAGTGACGTTCCTCACCAGCAGCGGAGTCGGTAGCCTTTCGTTACCCACCGGGCAAATTAATCACATCGCGATAAATGTTCGTGGTGAGGGTATCCCCGGCGGTGTCATGACCTATTCTTGGGACGGCCATAATGAGGGCGCTGTTCCACCCAGTGAGATCGTATTGCAGATTCCCTCTGGACCTTCGCGATTGATTCAATATTTGGGTGTGTTTAGCGATAAAACTAACACCACTCAGCCATACACTTTTACTTACGACTCCAAAACTTTAGATCTTCAACCCGGTGCTCAGGTTGTAGATCTTTTTCCAGTCCAAGTGAATACAAGTGGTGGCCGCCAAGGCAATGTGGGCGGTCAGTATATGATGTTTGACGGTAGTATCTCAATGGCGGGCGCTGGAGTATTTGGACCCACCGCGCGCTTTCGCATGGAGATTGAGCCGGTTGTCACCGACCCACCCATGGTCGTGGGCTATGCAGAAATGTTCAATGGCTGGATCAAAATGTTTACGATTCAGGGAATTAACTTTACTTACCGCAACCTCGACTCAGGGATCACGCTAGCCTCTGTCAACTATAATGCCCTCGCTGCAAGCACGAGCACACGCTTGATGCACGCTCGTATTCCCACACAAGTGTTTCGCTATGACTCTGGAAATAATAGCTTTCGAGAGGATGATGGCGGGGATATGTTTTTGGGCTTCTTTGGTCCCTATTCTACACTTGGCGGATCAGCCGCCTACCCCAGCTCAGCAATTTCAATTCCCGATTTGTTCTTTAAAAGTGGCGCGGTGACCATTCCCGTCAACTGGAATACGACGAATCAGGGAGAAGTCGTGAGCGGAGGAACGACAAGTTACAGTGGAGCTCCTTACGTCAACTACCTCTACTTTGACCCGCTTGCCCTTCGCAACGGCATTCATGGTATTGGTGGCTTTGATGGACCCTTTCGCTCAGGCGGACTTTCGATCTCTGGTCCTGGCTGCTCAAGCGGCGGCAGCAATGATGCGTCTGTGGCCGTCTGCCTCGGGGACTTTGATGCTGGTGGCACAAATAACGACCTGAAAATGGTCTGGAATTTTCTCCCTGGCGTGACCATTTCGAATGCCAATGTCAAAGGCATTGAGGGTGTGACTCCATTCGTGGTGTCCTGTAATAGTTGCGGAGCTAATGATTGCTTTGAACTTTATAAAGAGCAAAATGGCGACGGAATTCGCTGCTCAGAAATGGGATCCTTTCCTGGTGTCATTAAGTACCCCGATGTTTCGGCCCTTTCTGGCGCAATGACGGTCGCCACCCATTATAACCAAAGCCTTTCTGGTTCCGGCTATGCCGTTTTCTTGTGCGCCTATCGCACTCGTGCAGATGGCACCCGCCAGTATTTTACCTCCGCTGGACGCGGCTGGTTTGGCGGGGGCGGTGGACCTATGGGCTCCATTACCATCATGGGCATTATGGAGCTGACAAATTCAAATGCGGACAACTACTTTGTTGACTCCAATCCTTCCGCTGGACCCATCGCCAATTTTACATCTGTCGCTGGCGCTTTCTCGTACACCTTTGAAGTTCGTGACTCAGGCGATACGAATGTGTTGTGCGGACCGATCATGGGAACTCCGCCCACCATCAGCTTGGGAACTTGTGCATCTCTCAATTCAGAAATCCAATACTCGGCCAGGGTTCGAGCCTATGACGGGAGCGGCAACACCATGTCAGACGGATCAATGCCCTTCTATCGAGTGATTAATGAGCCCACTCTCTCAGCTCCTTCTTACGATTGCAGCACAACTTGGAACGCAGGAAGTAATGTTTCGATGATCGCAAATATTACTGCTGGAAACGCGACCATGATTGATTGGCTTGTTACACCCAATGGACTCGGTTCGAACTCCAGCCCATATTCTGTGAGCGCAGCAATTACTCTTAATACGGGAATGATTCCTGGTACTTCATATAGTCCAGTTCAATCCCAGTTTACCCTCACACACACCACGGGCTATCAGAAA
>JAPKGD010000480.1 GCA_026648125.1 Bdellovibrionales bacterium
CTGGTCAGCGAAGTCCTTAGCTTTGGCCTCGGTGGTGCCGCCGGGTGGACGCTTCTGGCGGCGTTGCGCACCGGTGGCGCGGTGATGGCAGTGGTCTCGGGTCTGCTGGCCTTCGTCGGTTACACGATCCGCGTCGAGAGCGTCTGGGCCTGGCTGGCGTTCATGATCGCGTACGTGCCCTACGCTGGCACGGGCGAAATGCGCGCGCGCGCGCTGTATCGGTTTCTGCTGGCCGGCAGCTCCGCACTGCTCGCTTACCTCGCCTACGCGTTCGTGCTCCATCCCCTTGCCGATCCACACCACTATCTTCAGTTCGCGGCCAGCCTGTCGCAACGCGCGCGTGGTGTTCAATCAGATCGCTAAGTACACGACGGATGACCTCAGTCGAGACACCGAGTTTTTCGCTTATCCATTCCGCCGACTCACGAAATTCATCCATCAGGGCCATCCGTCTCACCGCTATGTGCTCCCAGCGCAAATCAACCGGCAAGCGTGTTTGTATGGCTTCGCTCATTACACCATTTCTAACTTCTTCCAATTTGGCCCTTGCGGCGGCCTTCATCTTGGGACTTCTCGCGGTCTCCGACGCCACCAAATTGCAAAACCAAGTCAGCTTTTTTGCCCTGTAACCAATCTTTGAACCAACTTCCCGAGCCCGCTTTGGAGAAAGTCCCTGCTTCCCAGAGAAAATTTCACTTAACCGAGAGGGGGCAATACCAAGGTCTCGAGCAAAAGCACTCATCGAATAAGCTGGGTTTTTGTGATGACGAAAAAAAAATTCGTAGCGGATAACGTCTCTATACGTCTTAAAGTTTTGATCCATAGTCATACCTTTCATCTAAAACCTTTAGAATTTCAAGATTTCTTAGCTCACAGAAATTCACAGAAAGGTTTATTCGCTCTCGGCAACTCAGTAACGCATAAAGCTCGGGTAGCATGGATATGGTATGCCTGATTCATTTGTGCTTTCTGTCCGTATATTTAATGCCTACCGGCAATTTATTTGGCCCATTCATCGACTGTTTGCCAAAGGATATATCGCTCAGCGATGCACGACCTGTGCGGCATCCATAAAAATGACTCCTCTCGAGCCAAATGGAAAGTGTTCCCTTTGCAACCACCGTGAAACCCCAATCCCTCAGCTTTCATTAGAAGGACTTGATGAGCAACGGCGACAGTTTCACGAGCTCCTTAGCCAAACACAGGGCGCCGGTCGACGAGCTTACGATGCCCTCCTCCTCTTTAGTGGCGGTAAAGACAGCACCTATATGGCTCATCGCCTCAAACAAGAGTATCCGCGTCTACGGATTCTTGCCGTGACCCTAAACAATGGGTTTATGAGTCCTATTGCTGAGGCCAATACGCGGGACCTTGTTCAGAAACTGGGCATCGATCACTGCTTCTTAAGAGTAAAAAAGCAGTTCTATGTGAAGCTTTTCCGTTTTGGACTAACCCACCTAAATTCGAATGGGGCATATGGGACCGTTGATTTTAGTGATGGCGAATTCACACTCGACTCAGGCCGCAACCTAGCCGCACAAATGGAAATTCCTCTGATTTTGTGCGGCTATTCGCGCTATCAGGTGCAAGATGGCCTAGAACTCCAAAATTTTGAGTCTCCTCGCGCTAACGAAGCTCAGGATCGCACAACTGTAGCAGAGCTACGGTTAACAGATATCTTCGATTCCAATGAAATGAACCTTTGGTGGCGAGGAACTTCTTGGTCCAAGGATCGAGTGCCTCGGCTTATTTTCCCCCTCTATGTCTGGGATTTAGAAGAAGACGAAATCAAAAGACAAGTGGACGCATGGGGTCTCTTATCACCGCGGATGAGTAACCCCGCCCTCACCAATCACCGGCTGATTCCATTATTCGCGGTGACTGATATTCATCAAAGAGGTTTTAGCAGCTTCGAGCCGGAGTTTTGTCGCATGATACGCGAAGGAAAGGCCGATTTGGCGCACTGGCGCTCGACTTTTGAATTTCTCGAATACACTGCTCGAACCGGAATGTTCATTAAACCTCTTATCTATCAGTTGCTAAGGGAACTCGATTTAAACGCTAATGAACTTGGAATTCACTTTTCATGGAGGAAACCAAGATGAAAGCATTTATAACCGGAGCAACGGGCTTTTTGGGAACGAATCTTATTCAAAAATTGGTTCGTGATGATTGGGAAATTGTAGCACTCCATCGGCCCAAATCTGATATTTCGGAACTCCTGAAACACAAAAACATTTCACTTAAAGTCGGAGACATCACCGATCTAGATTCACTGCAAAGAGCCCTTTCGCCGGAC
>JAPKGD010000481.1 GCA_026648125.1 Bdellovibrionales bacterium
CCTTCGATTGAATATTGATTAATTGAAACGGTGCGTCCGCATTCAGGACCTGGTTCCTATTGGGTGGCTTCGCCGGAGGTGGTCGGGCTTGGGTTTTTCGGAATTTGCTTTGGTTTTGGTGCCTCAATTGGAAAATGGATTAATAAATCTTCGGATTTTTCAAATTCAATTTGCGTTCCAATATTGGGATTCAGGTAGCCCTTGGGAATAAACACGAGCCTTTCCCCGGAGAGCCTATTAACCTCTCCTTCAATTCGGCATTGCCCGTCCTGAATCACCACGAAATGTCGAAAGTCCTTTTTAATCTTTTTGAAACTTTGAATAATTGGATCGAAACGTGAGGTTATTTGTCTGGCCTCACATTTTCCAAAATTTATTATCTGTGGCAAGGAAGCTGGAGGGGAAGTCATCTTGGGATTGAGCTTCTTCGCTGTCTCTGATTTTCTGCGAACCTGATCGTTTGCAATAGCTTGATTCTGGCCCTGAATCATTTCCTTCACATCGAAATACAATTCCTTGTCTTCCTCTAGTATAGATTTACAACGTATTTTGCCTTCGCCAGTTTGAGTGGAATAGAGGTCAGCCAATTTCGATACCCTGTTTAAAGGCTTTTGCAGGTATTTTTCAACTGTGCTGCCATCAATGGTGTCGAGATACTTCTGCGCATCCTGCCAACCCACTCTTCGCAAATCTGCCAAAGTACATAGGGATTCTCTAGCTCCAGAAGCATTCAGCTGTATCATTTCCTCGAAGATCTTCTCGGTTGGAGCCAAAAGATCTATTTTACTGTTCGGGTTGGACCGGGAATCAATAGCCATAAGTAGACTTGAATAGTGTTCTACCTTTTGAATTGGAGACATCTGAATAAATAGCCCATAGATAAATTCCAAATGGGCTTCATCAGGTCGGAAATTTCGCTTTTCGTAGAGCTTTATAAATAAGGCTTCTTCAAACAAGCTGTCGATATGGCGACTCGAAAGAAGAGCCATAGACCCTGTATTGGGTGACACAACAAAGGTCTCAAATTTCATATTTTCTGCAGCTTCCTTGCGCTCTAACTCTTGAGTGGTCATAGTGGACTTCGTGCCATCTTGATAGACTGTGACGACCGTATTCCCTTCCCATTGCCGGTCAGTGATTACGACTTTAGCCACCGCCGGAACGTGCACCAGACAAATTAGGATGAGAGGGATTTTTCGTCGCATGTATCTATGTTAGAGGAGTTAACCTAGATCCCGATACTGGGTCTGAGGCCAAATTTTGAACAAAACACAACCAAGGTCTGGTCTGATCTTAAGAGTTTCCTTTGGGAACGGGATTTTTTGAAGCCGCCAGCTTGGCGAGTAGATCTTTGACCATATTTTCGCGTACGGAACTTTCGAGTATGCGGCCCGAACCCATATCGTTAAACAAATTCTGATCCAGTTCGACTAAGAATCGCGAAGGAGCGATCAACTGAAGTCGCCCATAGCGCTTGCGCTGCTGGACTCGAGTTAAAATCAGGTGGCGCTGAGCCCGAGTCACACCGACGTAAAATAGTCGTCGTTCTTCGTCGATATTTAATCCCAGTTTTGCATGGGGAAGAAGGTCCTCTTCCACCCCCAAGAGAATGACCAGCGGAAATTCTAAGCCCTTACACGCGTGCAGAGTCATCATTTGTACTTGATCTGCATCGTCATCATCCTCGGCCACATCACGAAGCTCCATGGTGTCGACAAATTTCTCGAGGGTTTCGAGGCTTCTCCCGTGCCGGGCAAACATGCCCGCCAAAATACGGCCCACAATAATCACCGTCATCCAGCGCGATTCTCCGGCTTCGGCCGCGCGGTAACTATCAAACACCAGCTTTCGATAACCAATGCGATCAAGTTCGCGAGAAAGCACATCTTCGGCCGAGGATACGGAATGAATCAGTTCGGTTTTGAGTTGGGACAGAAAGGCGAAAAAATCTAAAATTGAAGCCGACGCTCGATCCTCGGGATGATGCTCAGCCCACAACTTGGCTTTCTTAAAAAATTCCTTTGCTCCATGCTGTGCCTCGATATTTTCAATGCATTTTTCGCCTACTCCGCGAGCAGGCAAATTTATGATCCGACGAAGTGCCACTTCCGAGGGGTAAAGCGCACAGCGAATAAAAGCGAGTGCATCTTTGGCTTCCTTTTTATCGAACAGCGCGGTTCCGCCACTGATCTTATAGGGAATTTGCGCATGCCTGAGTCCCCCTTCCATCATGCCGCCTTGAGAGTTCGAACGATACAACAGGGCCATATCTCGCCAGCGGTATCCTTTTTTCGAAA
>JAPKGD010000482.1 GCA_026648125.1 Bdellovibrionales bacterium
TGATCAGGCTGCCTATGACGAAAAACCGAGGCCATAAAAAAACAACGGCTGGGGTTACCAGCCGTTGTATCGTTGAACAATATCTATTGATCAGCGATTAGAAGCGAGGACCGCGGGGGCCACGAGGACCGCCACGGAAACCGCCGCCACCACCACCGCCAGTGCGGGGCTGTTGCGGACGAGCTTCAGAAACCGTGATCTGACGGCCGCTCAACTGTGAGCCATTGAGCTTTTCAATAGCTTGAGTAGCAGCGTCGTCGGACGACATTTCCACAAAGCCAAAGCCCTTGCTTCGGCCTGTCTCGCGATCAGTGATCACGCGAGCAGAGTCAACTGTGCCAAATTGCGAGAACGTGCTCTCGAGTTCAGCGTCATCGGTTGAGTAGGGCAGATTGCCTACATAAATCTTCTTTCCCATGGAACCTCCTTCAGGTATGGGGCCACTGACAAGAGGAACCGGGTAACCAAAAAGACCGGGGACTCTGGTGGCAAATACGTTACTAACGAAATTATCATAAAGGCCCCTAAACGCAAGGCGTAAATGCAGTACTAGAGCCAGTCTTAGGCCAGGACGAAGGTAAATGAGATAAACTCAATCGTTGCGAGATTTTAGCGATCTCGTCGCTTTAATCCTTATCCGCTTCTTCTATGCGGCGAATAATACTTCGCTGGTTTTGGGGCAGGACTTTCTTACGTAAGCGGATGTTTTTAGGGGTCACTTCGATCCATTCGTCATCGTCGATCCACTCAATACAGCGCTCCAAAGTCATCTCCCGAATTCCCTTAAGCGCTTCATAATGGTCGGACCCTGCCGCCCGGACGTTAGTGAGCTTCTTTTCCCGGCAAGCATTTACGTTCAGGTCATTTTCGCGATTGTTCTCGCCGATGACCATACCTTCGTAAATTTGGGTCCCAGGTCGAATAAACATGACGCCACGGTCATCCAGGTTCAAGAGGGCATACTCGATGGCGACCCCTTCGCGGTCGGCAATAAGGGCTCCATTTAAGCGGTGGAGCATTTCGCCTTTCCAGTCTGCATAGCCAATCAAGCGAGAGCTAAATAAACCCTCTCCGCGGGTGGCTGTCATAAATTTGGTGCGCATACCCAGGAGTCCCCGAGTGGGTATATCAAATTCAAGTCGGACGCGGTTTTGAGTCCCGCCAGCTCCGCTATGGGTTCCGCTGGTTTCATAGGATGTAAGGATGCCCTTACGCTCTTGGAACATACGGGTCACGTCGCCCGCATAGGCCTCGGGAAGATCAACAGTGGCTCTCTCAATCGGTTCGGTCTTCTTTCCCTTTTCATCAACAGAAGTAATAACAATGGGGCGACCGACCATGAACTCCATGCCTTCGCGGCGCATTTGCTCAATCATAATTGCGAACTGAAGCTCGCCACGACCGAGAATACGGAATTGATCTGGTTGTTCAGTTTCTTCAAAGCGAATGGCCACGTTTAAACGGGCTTCGCGAAGCAGTCGTTCACGCAGCTTTCGCGACTGAACGGCCTCGCCCTCTCGTCCAGAGTAGGGAGAAGTATTGACCGAAAAAATCATAGCGAGAGTTGGCTTTTCAACTTCGATTCGAGCAACGATTGGTACGGTTGTATCATTGGTTAAAGTGTCACCAATTTCAAAATTATCTGTGCCTGCGACAACGCCAATGTCTCCGGCGGTGAGTTCTTTGGTTTCAACTTGGCGAAGTCCCTGATAGCTAAAGAGCTTCACCACATTAAAAGGTTCGTCGAAGGGCTGGCCCTTATCGTCCACTCCTCGTCGCACAATTTTTTGTCCCGGCGAAACCGACCCCGAAATGACCCGCCCAATAGCCAGACGGCCGACAAAGTCTGACCAGCCCAGGTTCGCCACCGACATTTGTAATCCACCGGCATTTTCAGTTTTTGGCTCAGAAATATGCTTCACTAGCAATTCAAACAAAGGTTCCAGGGTTCCCTTTTTCTCACCACTCACTAGGGCAGGGATGTCATCAAAATTTGTTGTACACCAACCCTGGCGGGCACAGGCGTAGACGATGGGAAACTCAGCCTGTTCTTCCGAGGCACCTAAATCGATAAATAGGTCAAAGGCATGATTAACCACTTCTTTGATTCTTGTGCCGCCAACGCATTCAGGACGGTCGACCTTGTTCACACACAAGATAACCTTGTGTCCTTTTTGCAGGGATTTTTGCAGCACAAAGCGAGTTTGGGGCAGTGGGCCTTCCGCGGCGTCGACCAGAAGTACAGCGCCGTCGACCATACCCAAAATGCGCTCGACCTCACCACCGAAGTCGGA
>JAPKGD010000483.1 GCA_026648125.1 Bdellovibrionales bacterium
CGCCGGCCCGCACACCAAGGCCAGGGATAAAGGTGGCTACGACTCCAAGCACAGCCGCGATCCAAAGAAGCCAGGCCAAACGCTCAGACCATTGCCAAGACAAGCGTGAAAGCCCCAAAATCAAAGCAAGGGTCAAAGCTGCAAAAACCAACTGCTTGCGAAAAAAGAAAAGTCCGTCGCCATACTTTTCAATGGCGTACATATAGCTCGAGCTATAGACCTGCACCAGCCCAAGACCAATCAAAAATATCACCGCAATAAGGAGTCCCCGATCAAATCCACGCGACATAGCGCTTAAACTGTATCACGAGTTGATTTCCACAAGAAAGCCCCGGGATCAGACTTTAGTCTGGCCATGAAGACCTGACGGCTCAGTGCGCAAAGCTCTTACAACCTTGGCGAGAAAAACAGCTGTCCGTCGAGCGATCAAAAACCTCACTATCCAAAGCGAAGTTAGAAAAGTAATTGGGACTAAGAAGTTTTGATCCGTAACTTTCACTTAAACTCAAATCAATTCTTGGGCGTTGGTCAAGGGGCCTTAACTTGATCTCGGCAACAGTATCGTTAAGACTCTTGCCAAACTGCTCAATTCGACCTTGTTCTCGCTGAACGAATCCGATGATCTCCCGGTCCATGACATCATCAAGTGCCCGATCTGGTTGAACCAGAAACTGCTGCCGGGACTCCCCTCGTCGAATCTCCCAATAGGACTTACCCAATCTTCGGAAGCCGAAATGCTTGTAACCTTCGAGCATAGCAATCGCCGAGGTGAGCAGATCCTTGCCCTCGGACATGCGTGAAAGCTCCTTCGCGTTATGAACCGAACCCAAAACCTCTTGAGTCGCCACCAAGGCCGGCAAATCAAACACAGCCCAGACCTGAGTCACCGTTCGATTGTAGATGCTGTAGTCGAGAACTCTTCTCGACAAATAATCTGGTCCAATTTTTCTATTCATGCCCGCCATTTCCATGTAGCGTCGATCGAGATCTTTAAATTTTAGTACATCCAACAAAGACTCATGCATTTTAAAGATTTCTTCTGCGGAAATCATTTCCTTGGCGGATGAACAACCACCGCTCCTGCAAACCTCATCAAGTATTTTCTCGTCGCCCATTCGGTAAAAAATCGTCATCGCATGAATGAGCTGATTCCAAATTAAAATTCGCCCAGAACCTAATCCATACCAGTTGAAAAATTCAGGCCTTGATATGAGGGCCGTAATTCCCTGAGCGACAAATTCGTCAGCAGAATCCGTGTAAATGAGCTTGATCCTCGACGAATCTCTCACGACTTCTGCATCAGCATCGAGGCGGGATCCGTAGTTAATCTTGGTGCGAGGAAAAACGCCGGGCCAGTCGGAATCCTGAGTTTTTAATCCCTGTGTCAGGTAAGTTGCTACACGTAAAATGGCATCAATCTGATTATAATCATAGCCGTCTTCTAGGTACCGATCCAAGCCGACAAATTGGCTCGGCAAACCCTTAAATTCGATCCGCTTCTTGAGTGTCTCCGCATCAACTCGTCCTGCCCTTAAATCAGTCAAATCTCGATGGACTTGCCGCAAATAGGATTCCTCCATCGCCAGAAGCTTCAGCTTGGCTTCCTCCTCCGCCTGATAGAGCCGAACGTAACAGCTGCCCACGTCTCTATAAACGTTCAGTCCAAAACGGAAAAAATCAGCTCGTAATTTAACCAGCTCATCAATTTGCCCTTGGCTCCTCTTCAAACGCTCGCGGTCACCGGCGAGCCCCTCTCTGCGAAGATATTCACGGTACGAAGAAAGAAGACCCGAAAGCCAGCGCTGAACATTCTCTAAGTCAAGACGGGCAACCTCAGCGGTGACTGCGAACTGATCGTCAAATACAAAAAGACCTTGATTCAATTTAGCCACTTCACCCGGCTTGGTGGCCTGACTTTGGCTCTTTGCCGAAAGTCCATCAAAAATATCGTTGTTGAGGGGACCCAGCAGAGGATAAATGCGCAAATACTTTAAATCGTTATAGAGATTTGCCGATCCATCCTCCATCCCTTTGCAGAGATTGCGAAACTGAGAAAAGTTAGAACCCTGAAGTCGCTGAGTTATTGTTCTTAAATATGATTTGATTTCAAAACTTGTTTTTCGACTGAGTCGCTCAATGATCTCCGCCACAAACTCATCGGGATTCACTTCAAACATTTTAAACACGCCACTCCTTAGGGCGAAATTAAAGGCATAGAGAATTTCGAGAAACGAAAGGGGATTTTGATCTGTCGAATATTCAAACCAGGGTGCCATTTGGCCGAGAAAT
>JAPKGD010000484.1 GCA_026648125.1 Bdellovibrionales bacterium
CGTCGTGCGGCCGACGGGGGATGTCTCCTGCGCCGCGATCAGCCAGGTGATGCAGGTCATGTATGAAGAGGTAGTCACCTTGAGGCTCCCGGAGCGCCTGCGGTCTGGGGGCTGCGGCCCAGCGCCTCGCGCACGCGCTACTGCCTTGCTAGCGGACGATAACCCGAACTATGGACTTCGCAAGTCTATCGCCGACTCTATTTAGGACTAGAGCTTGAATTTATCTGTTCGCTTTAGTTACCCGGTATCTCTAGCATCTGCCCTTAGTCGATGGTCAGGTAGTCGCCAAAAGCTTTTTGTAGGAGTTCTGGTGATAGCGTCAGGGCTTGGACGGTTCCTCTCGCTGTATTTGCGTAGCAGCTAATAAAAGTAAGATTTTCTGCGATCAAATCGATCGTCCTGTGGCTCGACCTCACATAAGAAAATTCATCGCCTCTATAAAATTCTTTTGCACTCCCCTCGGGAATAGACCCTCCTACGGTTACGATGCAATAGGACTCACCCACTGGGAGCTGGCTTCTACCATCGAAATCGTTGGCCGCAATATACCGCCCTCGATAAAAGACTCCCTCTCGAGTCGGATATCCAAAATCTAAAAATGAAAAATCTTTGTTTATAAGAACTTTTCCAGAATGAGGTTCGGCCATCAGTGAACTCGAAGCGACTAAGAGGCCCAAAATCAAAAATACCTTGTTCATCTTGAACTCCTATTCAATTGAACCTAGGTCCGACTTGGGTAAGCACTGCATCTATTCTCCTGCTAAGGTTGATGTGGTGCGTCCGCAAATAGGACCTGGTTCCTTATTTCAGTGGGCATATCCCAATCTTCTGGAGATCCTTAACAACGAGTTCTGCTCCGACTTTTGTGGGTCTCCATGCGCGGAACCATCGGCTGCCTAAATTCTCATCTTTTCTGATGGGGACGATCTGCATGACTCCAAATCCTGGTGTCCCATCCAACTTAGTAAGTTCCTCGATATAGCACTCACCAAATACTTCTTTAGAGAATGGCTTGGGGCAGATGCTTT
The DNA here is from genome assembly GCA_026648125.1 of Bdellovibrionales bacterium. Classification (GTDB taxonomy): domain Bacteria; phylum Bdellovibrionota; class Bdellovibrionia; order Bdellovibrionales; family UBA1609; genus JAIBAM01. Next base: position 1,029 of record JAPKGD010000484.1, read on the forward strand.
GAACCTTTGCTATCATCTGTTCAAAACTCAAATCGAGAGCAAGGTACTTACCCCCAACGATCTCCTTACCAATAAGCCTTTCCATCTGAATCGTATACTTATCAGGATCGCTCGGTTGCATATAGATACCGCAAAATGAGTTATTGGCAGTTTGAGCATCTGCTGCAAATGAAACAGCTAACAAACAAAGAGCAATCCAGCGATTCATGCAAAACTCCTTAAGTGGAAGTCGCAGTTTTATCAAAATTTTCCTCGGATTTCACCTGTTATGATTTTGACATAGTGACGGATTTCGCCACTTTCTTACTCATAAATAAGATTGATTTCGCCAAAATCTGTCTCGCGGATCAGTTCACGAATGGACTTAAATTCAATCATCAATTCATACATTTAGCCCTCTCTTACCACATCGCCGAATCCCGCTATCGCTCACAAATCGTTCAACTCAGAATGAACCATGCTGAAATGAACTCAAAGTTGCCTCGTCTAAAGGCGGCTGACCGAAGAAAAGCTGAAGCCTGGATCACCGAATCTGAGTTTGAAATTGAACGGTTGATGTCAGTTCACCGAATTATCATGGAGCGCGATGCGAACTGCTCGAGCTCTCGCTATGAGGCCACCGCCGGCCGACCTCAATTGCGCCATTTACAGGTCGAATCCTCAAAGTAGGAACCAAAGTAGGAACCAGGTCCTATTCGTGGAAGCACCGCATATCGTATTAAGCGACGACAACAACGGCGATCCGTCCGACAACAGCGACCTGACCAGCTTTACGCTCAACGCGCCGCCCATCGCAAACAACGACGCCTTCGAGATCCTGCCCGACACGTCCAACAACGTGCTGGACGTGCTGACCAACGACAGCACCCTCCCGGACGTGCTGGAGACGCTGGCCATCACGACCTCCGGCGCCACCAACCGCGGCGGCACCGTGAACATCGCGCCAGACGGCCTGAGTCTGATCTACACGCCGGCCCCGGGCTTTACCGGCATGGAGACGTTCACCTACACCGTCAGCGACGGCAACGGCGGCACCGACACGGCCACCGTCTCGGTCAACGTCACGCTGGACCCCGGTGGCAACAGCCCGCCGGTGGCGACCAACGTCTCGCCGGGCAGCGCCACGCTGAACCTGGTCGGAGGCATTTGCCGATAGTCTTGTTAAAGCCGGTAAAATAAAGCCCGACCTCAAAGGCGCCGTAACGGAAATCATTGTTAAGCTTTCACCGGCTCGCGGAAGTGAATTTGCA
>JAPKGD010000485.1 GCA_026648125.1 Bdellovibrionales bacterium
CGTGGACGTTCCTGGGCGCGATCTTCACCACGCTCGACCTGATCCCCGACGCGCCCCATGCCGACCGCTGCGGCGACTGCCGGCGCTGTCTGGATATCTGCCCCACCAAGGCTTTTCCCGCGCCCTACGTGCTCGATGCCCGGCGCTGCATTTCGTATCTGACCATCGAGCATAAGGGACACATCGCCCGCGAGCTTCGCAAGCGCTCGGCTTCTTTTTCCGCCGCATTGCGGACCTTTTCGTCAAGCATGCGCCGATAGAGCAAAAAGCCCAATGCGCCAACGCCCCCGCCGGCAAATAAGCTCAAAATAGCTGTTAATATCTGATGTGATGGCATTTTTTATCCTTTCACCACAAAAATAGAATTCTCAGTCACCACGACATCCATTCGAATATCGTGGTCTTCACACGGGACCTCAGCAGCACTCATCTGCGCCGCATAGGCGACACCAATCTTGAGTGCGGAGATCCCCTCAAGTGCACGGTCGTAATAGCCCTTTCCTCGGCCCAAGCGGCCGCCCTTTTGATCAAACAAGAGACCCGGAACACAAACCGCCTGGCAGCGATCGAGCTCAACGGCTTGAGCTGAATCCGTTTTGGGTTCTTGGACCTGAAAGGCACCCGTTTCCCACTCCGGACTTCCGGTAAATTTATAAAATTGAAGTCGGTCACCCTCGACTCGCGGGAATGCAAACTCATACCCTTTTGCGCGATTGAGGAGAGGCATCAAATCTGGCTCATCGTTGAGACCCCGAAAAAGGGCAACGAGCCCACCCTTTGCGGGCAGGACTTGTGCGATGTGATCAATGATCTTTGCATCGCTCTGAGCCTTACTGTCTTTATTCAATGCCGACTTAAGATGAGATCTCGCCTCGCGGCGTAAGTCGATCTTAAGGTCGGATTGCGCTTTTGACGCCATCACGATCTCAACTCCCTATCAATGTTCGTCCTTACGCTTAGCTATCTATGCGTAGACGAGCTATGGGAGATGACTCAAGCTCTGCGAGAACACTCTTGGCTTTGCGTTCTAATTGATCCAATTCGCCCTGGGCTGTGCGCTTAAGTAGAAGTAAGTCCTCAGCAATATGGAGGGAAGCTAACACCAACGCCTTTTGAAAAGAAAGATTCGGGTTCATTGCCATTGCATTCTGCACTCGATGATTTACCACTTCGACCAGTTCGTTCACGGTCTGGGCATCATGGCTGGAACGTAGCTTCAACGGTAGGCCCGCAATTTGGACCTCAAACGTTTGCTTATCAATTTCCACCCGTGCCTCCGCGGATCTATCCGAGATGAGAGATGAGTCATATCCTGGCTATATTCTTAATTTATAAGCACTTTTTGGTCAATTTACTCTGATGTTTTAGGACGTTAACGGGACTGATGACGCGGCCCTACGCTCAGAATTGGTGGCCTATCCGTCATCTCGCTCGGAGAGACCTTTGAGTTCCCCGCCTTCTTTAACCAATGAATACACATGGCTGGACATAAGGCCCACGATTCTGCGGTACTCGCTGAGGACGTCCATGTGAATGGAGGAGGTTGAAATGGTCTCCTGCCGCCCTTTGACGAGACGCGCAATATGGCTTTCGCGGAAGCGCTTTTCGAGCCGACGCAGGTTGCGCTTTTGCGCCAATACCTGGCGTGCCAGGTCATGATCCTGTCGCTGAAAGCAACTGATCGACAACAAAGCCGTTTGGCAGACCGCCTGATGCATGTCGGTGAGCTCCTGCCAGCCTTCACTACTGAAGTCGATTTTAAGCGTGTGTTTCTTGTTCGCCAAATCGAGCAGCATGTTGTCGATCACATCTGCGGTACTTTCCAGGTCGGTAGAAAAACTCAAGACCCTCATCATCCCCAATTGGATTGCGGAGGGGGCCTCTTCAAGGTGTTGAGCAAGATAGAGACTAATTTCCCGATTTAATAAATCCACGCGATCGTCGCGCCGTCGAATACTTTCGACTAAATCCGGATCTTCCTTTTTAAAAAGTTTGAGCGAATCATCCACCATAGATTGAACCACATCCGCCATGCGCATCAGTTCTCTTTCCGCATGAGCAAGCACAACGGATGGAGACTCCCAGTCACCCTTGTTCAAGTATTTCACAGAAAATTCTTTCTCGGCCTCGGATGGAGGAAAGAGACTTTCGACCAATTGAGAACCCTTGGAAATAAACGGATAAAAAACGAGGGCTGCGACGATGTTGTAAATGGTGTGGATGTTAGCAATCGCTCGATTGAGAGACTCCTGCTCAACCCAACCCACCA
>JAPKGD010000486.1 GCA_026648125.1 Bdellovibrionales bacterium
ATGATCTTCAAGAAGAAGTACCGTCAACCCATTTTTGAGCTGAAACTTTTCGACCTTCATCTGAATAGCATTTGTCACGTCACTTTGATTGGGCAGATCGGCTGATGCCGCCGCTATCCACAAGGGACTAAGGAATAAAAGAAACAAACTTCGCATTGAGCACCCCCGTCGCCAATCTGTGAATAAAGATTGTCTCTAAAAACCGACTTAAGGGTCAATTACTGAACGACAAAGTCAGAAAAGTAGACGTTCTTAACTACGCCACGATCGAGCAAGCCATTGAGCTGTGCAACGATCTCATTCTTTAGTCTAAGTTTTCCTTGGACGGACTCTAAATCATCATAGGTTTTGCCATTTATTATTCGCACAACGGAATCGCGACCACGCGCACCAAGATTTATGATTTCTTCGAAGCCTTCGGCGTCGAGCATTTCAAGATTGAGCTCAACCCGGATCAGACGTCGAGGCAATCCCGTTAAGTTTGTGTTCAGTTGATCCATTGCATACATCATGGGCTTTTCTTGAAGTTTTTCTCTAAAAGACGCCAGTTCTCGATTAAGTTCCTCAGAAGTCGCAGCGGGGGTCTCATAGCCGATGGTGCCAGAGTAGACCATAAAAGACCCTACCCCCATGGCGCAGAGATTCACAAACACATAGGTCATAGCCAAGATCTTGCCTAGATCCCGTTTCGGCTTCTCTTCTTGTTCATCAAACTCAGCCATTGATAACTCCTTAGCATCTATCGGTAAATTCTCATTTGGAATGAAGGCCCATGGCTTGACATTGGGAGGCCGGGAAATTTGTAATGGGACGATGATTTGTCTTATAGCCACACTCCTGTTCCATTTCGGGACAAATTCAAACTATGCCGCCGCCGAAGACACCATCACTGGGACTTTGGTCGTGTCCGACCCCGCCCCGGTGGAGCCGCCAAAAGACAAAGTTCCCGCCCCAATCGTGCAACTCGACCTCGAAAAGTCGGGCAACGGGCATGCGGTCATCATGGACAAATCCACTCGCACCCTCACCGTCTGGAAGCAAGATGGCGAAAATCTTAAGTCTGTACTGACGGTCGCGGCCGACTTTGGTCGCAATGGTGGCGACAAGGCCACTGCCGGGGACTTAAAAACTCCTGAAGGCATCTATTTTTTCCAAACCATGAAGGAAGGTGCTGAACTTAATTTTGACGAGTATGGAGTAAGGGCTTTTACCCTCGATTACCCCAACTTTTTTGATAGCATGAACAAAAAGGGCGGCTATGGAATCTGGTTACACGCCATTCCTGATAGCAAAAGTCTCCTTCGCGGCTCTCGCGGCTGCGTGGTTGTGCGCAATGACGTGATCAAAAAGATCTCTGATTATATTTCCCTCAAGAGAACCCCGATTGTGATTCAAGACCGCGTGGCCTATCTCACCAAAGATGAATCTCGTTTGAGTCACCAAAAGTGGCAAACTTGGGTTCAGACTTGGCGGGAGAGCTGGCAAAGCAAAAAAATTGACGAATACATTGAGAAATACGACGAGCGATTCACGTCCCTGGGAATGAATCGCGAGCAATGGCGCAAATACAAAGACAATCTCAATAAAAAATATGAGTTTATACGCGTGGGAGTTAATAATCCGGTCATTCTCTTTCATCGCGATGAGGCCGTCATTCGCTTCTTTCAAGACTATGAATCAAATCTTAATTCAGATTTTGGAGAAAAGACGCTCTATCTCCTTAATGCCTCTAGCTCTTCACCCAAAATCGTTAGCGAAGAGTGGCGAGCGGCACGAAAAGAAGACATCGTAGCCAATCAACGTTAGTTTATTTAAAACGAATTACTAGATTCGGACGGAGATAAAAATCTACTGTCCGTTTGTGTAGAAGCTATCTGAACTCGTGTCTTCCGCTTCGATATCGACAACAACGGCTCTTTCTGAATCATCTTTGAGACTAGAATTGAACTTATCCACATCGGCCTGAGTGATTATGCCTTGGCTCAAGTGCCAATCAATGAGTCGCTTATCAAACTTAACCAATTGTAAGGCCTCATGAAGTTGCATCATATCCTCCTCCTACCGTCTTTCAGTTCCAGTACTTGGGACTATCTCCCCGACTTGGATCTTCGTTGTTTACTACGAGTTTCAATTTGCGTCCATTTCTTTGCGCTGGGCGGCGAGGGCGCCGATGCCACCTATCAAATCCCCACAAAAAGAGCCAGCCCACCACAAGGCCACCAAGGTGGGCCAAGTTCGCCGTCTGGGAAGAAAAACCG
>JAPKGD010000487.1 GCA_026648125.1 Bdellovibrionales bacterium
AGTTCGCTTTAGTTTTTCTGCGATTGAAGCTCTAAAAAAGCACAGTTGGCCGGGAAATATTCGCGAGCTTAGAAATTTAGTAGCCCGAGCCCGCGCGTACTTTCCCAATCAAGAAATACTTGTGGATCACCTGAAGGAACTCATTGAGCCGGCCATCGAGCCCGTTCAGTCTTACCCTTCGGGCTCGCGTGCCACGCTCAAGGAACTCGAGATTCAAATGATTCGTGACCGCCTCGTTGTCCATCGAGGTAACCAGCGACGTGCGGCCGAAGATCTAGGCATGCCCAAGAGTACTCTTCATGATCGAATAAGGGGGTACGGAATTGATATTTCACAATTGCTTTCAGAACACGGAGTCATCTAGGGTTTTAAAACCATGGTCTTGATATAGACTTCGGTGACCCAACCTTGAGTCAATACAGCATTGATTTCTCGGCGGAGTAAGTCTTTAACTCGGTTCTTGCCAAGCTTTCCTGCAAGATCATTGTACGACTGGCCCTCGAGAGCCCGCTGTAATCGATCATGGAGCTCATGTTCTCGGGCCTTTACCTCGAGCGCTGAATCTTGGGAATCCAACTCCACAAAGAATTCAAAAGCTCCCATGGGGTTTTGGTAATTATTAACTCGACGAAGATTAACAACGAGTTTGGGAAATAAAAACTGCATGGCTTCTTGCGGAAAGGCCTTAAAAAGGGCGACCCGCTTTTGATTGGGTGACTCCTCCCATTTCGCATCTGCCACTGTGGACAAATCTGTCAGAATGGGTGGATAGAGATTAGGTAACCAAACGCCGCGAAAGTTCATCCATAGAGAAAAAATCGTCACAACCGACAGCGTAATGAAACCAGCCCAGGTGAGTTTTTGGGTGAGGCTCATTTCCTTAAAGATAGCAACGAGAGCTCTTACTTTCTCTCTGAGAGCCGCCCACATAGACTTCGAGTAACGAACAAACTCACCGGGCCAAGTTCTCATCACCAAGATGGCTTGGCGCAGAAGGACCATTCCCTGATTTCGCCATTTTAGCCAGCGGGTGTATGCCCAGCTTCGACTCTTCTTAAATGGACCGGAGATTTTTTCAAGCCAAGGAAATCGCTCGAGCAAAACATTTGTTTTACTGGTCTCCTCTTCCGAGGGGATAGAGTCCTCAAGCTCTACGGCACTCTCAATCTCAACTTCTGATTCGACTCCCACCGATTGGATTTCACCAAGTTCTTTAGAAAACTCCGGATCATCAGATTGTAAAATCCGATCAATTTCTTCGATGGAAATTTCGTCCGCTTTGACCTCCGTCGGAGGTCCAGTGGGATCCGGTTTATTTTCTGCCGACGTCATTGGCCCCATTATGGCAAATAAAATTGAAAGCCGGGACTCAAAAATGAGACATCCTAATCCGATACATATTTGATAGAGAGGAAATAGGGGGATTTCATGGATAGAACGCCCGTTATCTACAAATTCTGGACTCTAGTCTTGGCCGTAGTCGTTTCTGGATGCGCCTCCTTGAATAGAGATCCACGTAGTGGCTACGCCGACTCTGAGGGTTCTACCTACCGAGCCACCGACTACTACCAGGAAAAGCAAGAGTACGAAATCGATCAAGTCCGAGAAGAGTTTGGCTGGGCGAGCGACCGTGCCCTGAACGAAAATGAACAGGCAGCGCTTGAAGTGAGACTTCGCCTTCGCCGAGCCGAAAGCCGTCTCGAGTCATCTCGCGAAAAGCGCCAGTACTACCAAATTAAGTCCCTTATGCGGAACGATTCAGAACGTCTCACCTTTTTGTCTATCCCTTCGGTGGAGGCTCGGGAACGGTGGGCAAGAAATCGTGGGCTAACTACAAATGATGAAGTTCACAGCGACGAAATCGCCGACATGATCGAGAAAAACGACATCTCAGTAGGCATGAGTCAAAAGGCTGTCCTCGAAAGCTGGGGAGACCCCGATCTTGTTGAAGTAGCGGGCAGCCCGGTCTATGGCAATGAGCGCTGGCGATATTCTCGATTTACTTCGTCTTCGGATGGATACCAAAAGGAGAATCGTATCGTCTATTTTGAATCGGGCCGAGTCGTTGGCTGGGAAACCCACTAAGAGTGAGCGTCTTCCCAATTTTTTCCGGTGGCGATGTTCACTTTCAACGGAACTTTGAAAGATGTTCGGTGCAGTCCAACGCCTCGGCGGTAAAATACCGGTTAAATTATCCATCAGGAGCAATATACCCTTGAACAATGATCCATACATGAAAAGCGGCATTTT
>JAPKGD010000488.1 GCA_026648125.1 Bdellovibrionales bacterium
TAAGCGAAATGAACCCATCGAATTTCCTCTGCGTAAAGGTGCGCTGATTGATGGCTGGATCGAAGGACTTCAGCTCATGAATAAGGGCGCAAAATTTCAGTTCTTTATCCCACCTGAGTTGGCCTATGGAGATCGTCCCCGTCCTTCCATTCCTCCAAACTCTGTTTTGGTCTTTGAAGTGGAACTCGTGGATATTAAGGCGGAAGCCAAGTCTGAAGGCCTACCTAAGAAGGGTAAGGGCAAGTAATCTCGACGACTATGGGATAATGGTCAGAGGGCAACTGGTTTCTCTGATCAATTGTCGTGGGAGGTGGTAAGACCACCTCTCGATCTGTGATAAAGGGGAGTACTCTCGTTGCTTCCGGATTCAATTGCTCAGCAAGCTCTGATGAAACAAAGGCGTGATCAATTTTAAGTAGTTGGGGTGGTCGTCCCCTTTGGCAGTTGACCTGTGTGTAGCATTCGGCAAGTGGTCGCTTTAGGACATCAAAGACTTCAACGAGATCTGTCGTACGTAGGCGTTCAAACTCAGGATCACTATGAATCTGGCTGGCGTGTCCGTTAAAGTCTCCGGCGAGGATGATGGGGGTCTTCGGATGGGTTAGCCGTGTTTCTTGATAGATGTCCACAAGCGTTTCAAGTTCCACTTGGCGCCGATCACGCCCTCCGGGGTCAAAACCTTCGCTGTCCAACTTTGATTTGAGATGAATCGCAAAAAGGATGAGGTCGGAATGGCCCGATGTCGATGTCGACCAGGTTAGCTCTGGTACATCTCGACTGAACAGAGGTTGGCCCTGCCGATAGGGTCCTGTAGGGACATTTCGATTGAGAATTCTTTGTCGGTGAGATTTTAAGCTGAATTTGCCAGGAAGATTTCTCTTAATCAAAAAGCCGTTATCGATGCCTCGATTTGAGTTCCCTTCAATCAAATAAGGGCGGTACCTATCTTTTAAAAAGAGAAAATTGAAATTCTCTAAAGACTCACTGCCACCCACTTCATTGAGTAAGATAAAATCGGCATCTTCGCGAAGAAGGGTCTCTGCAAGCCATAAACATTTGGTTAGTGACTTGTTTGGCGTACGGCTTGAATTGAGGGCCTGCCACTCCTTTTCGCTCAAATGCGTTAGATCGTGTGAGGGAACTCGATCGAGCCGAACAAATAGGTTTTCAACATTCCAGGAAAGGATCTTGATTTGTCTTTGTCTGACAATCGTCATCTTGGTAATCATAGCAGAACTATTCTTGGGAATCGTGGGAGATGTCTATGAAAGTGGTCGAATCCATAAAGTGGAGCCTTGAGAGCTGGGTTGTGGGTGCTAAGCGAGCCGCACCAAAGGGTGCAGTTCGAATTTTGGTTACTGGGGATGACAAAAAGGCCAAGAGTCATCTTCCCTCAGACCTGCCCAAATGGATGGTTCAGGACGCTTTAAAAAGTAAAAAGCCCGTTCAGTCCTTGGGTGGACGTTTAGGTCCAATTTGGTGGGTTCGGCCGATGTTGTGGGGGCGGGAGGATGCTAAGGCGGGTCACGGTGGACGCCTCCTTTCTGAGTCCTATTCCCAAGGCCGTGATGCTTTGGGTCAAGCGGTCGGCCAAGCCTTAGACTCTGGCGTAAAGGGCATAGTCATCGATTTCTTAGACTGTGATGAAAAGTGCGTGTGGGGCTCTCTTGTTGGTGCAGATATGGCGGCCTATCAATTTTGCCGAGTGCTTAAAGACGAACATCCGGTTCGTCAGGTGGCATTGACTATAAAGGTCAATGGAAAGCCCCTCGACTTGGAGCCCAAAAAGGTGGCGGCCAAACTCGCAGGCGCTGTCAATTTGGCGAGGCAACTGGTGAACTTACCTGCCAATGCTCTAAATCCCCAATCGTGTGCGGAGGCAACAGTTCGCCTCTTTCAAAAAAGTAAGACCAGCAAAGTTGAAGTTTGGACGGCTCAACGTCTTGAGAAAGAGAGAATGAATCTTCTTTTGGCTGTTGGACAGGCCTCGCAAACCCCCGCTCGACTCGTCAAGATTCACTATCGTCCAAAAGGTAAAGTTAAAGGCCGACCCCTTGCGTTTGTGGGAAAGGGAATCACTTTCGATACGGGGGGCCTCGATCTCAAGCCAAGCTCTGGCATGCGATTGATGAAAAAAGACATGGGTGGGGCGGCCGCCATTCTTGGGCTTTCATGGTGGGTTGAGCAAACTCAATTTCCCTATCCATGTGATTTCTATTTAGCCCTCGCGGAGAATGCGGTGAGCGG
>JAPKGD010000489.1 GCA_026648125.1 Bdellovibrionales bacterium
TTTCGTGATCAAAGATTTTTGGCTCACAAAGCCAAAGATGCGATTGTTGATCAGTTTCGAGAAAAGTTTGGTGTACGCCCAAATGTGGATACACAAAAACCGGATCTTCGCGTCCTTATTCGAGTGGTAAAGAGTTCTGTGTCAGTAGCTATTGATACGAGTGGAGAAAGTCTCTCTCATCGGGGCTATCGGCAAAAATCGGTGATGGCGCCCTTAAGAGAGCATATGGCCGCTGGGCTTTTAAGAATGACGGGATGGAAGCCTGAAATGCCTTTGGTCGATCCTATGTGTGGTTCGGGAACCTTTTTGATTGAAGCCGCACTTTGGGCCACGGGCCGCTCACCCGCGGCAAAACGATCTGATTTTGGTTTTATGCACCTTAAGGGATTTCAGCGCGAAGTTTGGGACAAAGTTCGGCAAGAGGGTACCCGAGCACGAAGCCGGCCCCTTGCACTTTATGGATTTGATCGAAGTGCTGAAGCCATTCGCGCCGCCAAAGGCAATGCGGAGCGGGCGGGTGTTTTGGATCTCATTCGCTTTCGTGTGGGAGACATTCGTGATTTGAAACGACCTGCTGGGCCGAAAGGAATTTTGATTGTGAACCCGCCCTATGGTGAACGTGTTGGGGAAAAGGAAAATCTGATAGGCCTTTATTCTGAATTTGCCACTATTTTAAAGCGCGAGTTTCCTGATTGGAATGCGTGGGTGTTGTCTGGAAATGAAGCCCTAAGCGAGGCCCTCCATCTAAAAGCTGAGCGGCGAATTCGCGTTTACAATGGCACTCTTGAGTGCCGATTTTTGAATTATCCGATTCGCTAAATCTAACTGACCTTTTTTCCTGCGAGTTCCTGGTCTAGATATTTCACATACCTGTACCAGGAGGCGGGGGCTTCAATAATTCTAAAGCCAATTCCGCGATTCTGCTCTCCCCATACGGGTGTTGCCTTAATAGTGCAAGTCTGATCCTCCGACAAACTAACTATAAAGTCATAGTTTCGATCGGGCTGAATCTTAACCTTGGTAAAGAGCCTAAAACCATTTTTTGATATGTCTTTGATGACACCCTTAACGGATTCATTCCATCCTTCAGGGTGAATCGACACATGTAGTGTCGTTTCGTACCTTGGCGCTCGTGGGCGCATAATCGTGCGGGTCACGTCTCGTCGGTCACCTGGAAGATGACGGGGAAGGCCGAGTTTTTTAACAAAGAAAGATTCGAAATATTCTACTGTAACTATGGGGTCATAAATTTTGTTCCAGGTTCGCAAAGGGAGTTTGATCTGTGGAATTTCACGAGAAAGAAAGAAGTCGTAAAGATTTTGGTTTTGATGGCATTTGCCGTAAGTTTTTAGATAGCGATCTTCTGCTTTCTCTAAATCGAGATGAAGGCAGATGGCTGGTGCGCCCAAATAATCCTTTACACCTTGATCTGCAACAGCGTTAAAAAGCATAAGAGATTCATAAAAGTGGCGGGCCTTGGGATGAACCGTAATCACCAAGTGATTTACCCCAAAGAGGTCATAGGCGTATTGATACATCAGGCGAAGAAGGGGGAAAAGGGTCACTCCTCCGTTTTCTCTTCGGAAGTCTTTGTGGATGGCGAGGGAGGTCACCTCGGCGAGCCGATTGGCATCAACCCGTAAGCTCGAAACATCAAAAGTCTGTTCGAGTGGCAGTTTGTGCCGATTGTCTCGCACCAACGTGAGCGTACCAACCACCTGATTTTTGTAAAGAGCCAGTAGCGTCGACGTAGTGGCCAGCGAGTGGTAAATGGTTGCCCTCATTTTATGAGGGTTTGGCTCACAATATCCAAGCTCTACATACGCTTCGTAAACCAGGCGAAAGGATGCCTCGAGATCTGCCTCATTTTGAGCCACCCGAAACGTGAAGTCGTCTGGAATGTCAGAGGGCAATTGAACAGATCGTCTAACCAAATAGCTTCTGACCTTGAAGGGCAGAAGATTGAGAAATCGACGAAACAAAGATCGTTTAATCCTATGGAATTTCACATTCATATATCGGAGCTTAAGGGCCTCGACTAAAGGTGGGTGTACTCGAAGCGCGAACGCTTAAAGAGGATGGAGCGACAAGGAGGTAAAGTAAGTCTTGAGAGTCCGAGCTAGAATTCCGAGTGATATCAGTATGAATAAAGCTTACGAACAACTCGTTTTACGAAATTTAGGTTACATCACAAAAAGCGATCAAAAGCGGATTGAAACGGCTCGTGTTTTGATTGCAG
>JAPKGD010000049.1 GCA_026648125.1 Bdellovibrionales bacterium
AGGGACATATACCAAGGAAACCTTAGGTTACCTCAAACAGTTTGCTGGTCATGTGGCTGGGTTCATTACTGACGTCGATCAAAAACGCCGTGATCTTGATGAGCCCACAGTGAGTGCTCTTGATTCTGCGGAAGTTTTTAAAGCACAGATTCATACGAAGGGCGAAAACGCATCGACGTTAATTTATGCCTGTGCCTATGCCGATTTTATGGCGATTGATCGAGACCAGTATGAAATTGTAGCCGTCACTGGAAACTCCATGGGTTGGTATCTGACCCTTGCCTTTGGCGAAAGCCTCGACAAGGACGGGGCATTTCACTTGATCAACACCATGGGGTCGATGATGAAAGAAGAAGTCATCGGCGGCCAGGTGATTTACCCGCTCATCGAAGAAAATTGGCGATTATCGTCTCAACGATTGAGAGAAGTTGAGGCCATTGTTCAATCCATTCGATCACGCCCAGGGCACGAAGTTTATGATTCGATTTATTTGGGTGGATATCGTGTTTGGGGAGCCAATCGCCCAGGACTCAACGCCCTCTTAAAGGAACTGCCTCCCATTGAGAATTACCCTTTTCAATTGATCAATCATGCCGCCTTCCACACCCCGCTTCTGAATGAGACGAGTGCGAAAGCCTTTGCGAGAATTTCTTCGAATCTTTTTGAGCCACCCCAATACCCTTTAATCGACGGACGAGGTCACATCTGGCAACCCTATTCAACCAGCGCAGAAGAGCTTTATCAGTACACTCTTGGACACCAGGTGGTTGAACCCTATGACTTCTCTAAGGCCATTACGGTGGCTCTAAAGGAGTTTATTCCCGATGCCATCATTCTCCTCGGGCCGGGCAGCTCCTTAGGGGGGGCTACGGCCCAAATCCTGATAGAAAATGAATGGTTAGGGCTAAAAGAAAAGGCTGATTTTCAACAGCGGCAGGAAAAAAATCCCTTTATTTTGTCGATGGGCCGACCCGAACAGCGCGCACGTGTTGTCTCTCGCTAATTCGCCCTATTGACGCGCAGCATTAGTGACGATAGGATGGGAGCCATCCAACTAAGGAGACTGATCTATGATGGAAGTTCAAGTGGCCGTTGCCTGTTGTGGACAAATGAGTGTGAATTTTGTCGTTGTAAAGCCTCTTAAAGCCCATCGCCCAAAGGCGCGAAAGCCCCATCTCGTAGCCGTAAAATAATTTTTTATTCTAGCGCGACTGTGGATCAAAGGCGTCGCGCAAGCCATCTCCCAAAAGATTGAATGCCAACATCGCTGTAAATAGAGCCAATCCCGGCGAAATGATTAAATGCGGATAGCTTCGCAAGCTTCTCCATCCTTCGTTAGCAAGAACTCCCCAGCTGCTGAATGGCGGCTGAAGTCCCAGCCCGAGAAAACTGAGAAAACTTTCGTACAGAATATTCGACGGTATTTGAAAGGTAAGAACAACGATAATCGGCCCCAATATATTGGGAAATATATGTCGAAGAACAATCCTTCCCCCCGAGGCACCAAGTGCTCGAGCGGATTCCACGTAAGTGAGTTGCTTTACTTGCAACACCTGCCCACGCACCATCCGCGCCAAAGTCACCCAACCGACGACACTGAGAGCTAAAAGCATTCCGGTAAGAGCTTTAAGCTCTGGATTTGTGAATAGAGGCATAGAATCAAAAACGACTTTAACTAAAATCAGCAACACGAGTGTGGGCACCGAATAAAGCAAGTCCACAAAGCGCATCATGATTGCATCGACTCGCCCGCCGATCCAGCCCGCAACCGCGCCATAGGATGCACCGACAATCAAAGAAATAATCGCAGTTATAATTCCCACGGCCATGGACATCCGCGCACCATGTATTAAGCGCGATAGCATGTCGCGCCCTAAAGAGTCCGTGCCTAGCCAATGCACCAAGTTCGGAGATTCCAAAATCCGATCCATATACTGCTCGTCAAAGGCGTAGGGACTGATCTGGTAAGCAAACAAAGCAATCAGGCAAAGAATGCAAATGTAAATGCCAGAAAAGACGGCCACCTTATTCCGTTTTAACCTCAACCATCCGCCATACCAGAGGCTATGCCCTTTGAGTGCTCGGCTAGACATTCAATTTTATCCTTGGATCCACGTAGGCATAGAGAAGATCGACAAGCAAATTACAGACAACCAAAATCACGGAGAACACCAACGTTGTACCTAGTATCAAGGGATAGTCGCGATTGCTCACGCTTAAAACCATGTGTTTACCAATGCCGGGAATCGCGAAAATTTGCTCAACTACAAATGAGCCCGTGATAATCCCCGCGATCAGCGGGCCCGAAAAGGTAAGAACGGGTATTAAAGAATTACGTAAGACATGTTTAAAGAGTAAGGTGCTTTCAGAGAGGCCCTTGGCCCTTCCCGTGCGAATATAATCGGCTTTGATCACCTCTAAAACGCTGGCACGAACGAGTCTTGCAATCACAGCTGCGGCTCGAGTGCCCAGAACCCAGGTGGGCAAAATGTAATAAGCGGGTCCATCCCAAAGTGCGGGCTCAAACCATCCTAAGCCGAAGCAAAAAATTAATATAAGAATAGGTGCTACCAAAAAGCTAGGTACCGAAACACCACTAATGGCCAAAGCCATCAGTAAATGATCTGGCCAGCGGTTGTGGTAGCGGGCCGCCAAGACGCCAAAGGGAATTCCAATCAAATACGCAAGAAGCAATGCGTACACCCCTAGCTGTACGGAAGCTGGAAGACTCTCGGCCAAAATCTCCGAAATATTTCGCCCCAGATATTTATAAGACTCTCCCAAGTCGCCCTGAACTAGGCCGACCATAAAGTTCCCATACTGAACAAGCAATGGCTGATCCAGTTGATATTTTTTTTCGATTGCAGCTTTGATCTCTGGCGGGAGTGCCTTTTCTGAATCGAATGGACCCCCCGGCAAAACCCGAAGCAACAAAAATGTGGCGCTTGCGATAACCGCCACAGTTATCAAACTTTCAACTAAGCGTTTACCAACATAAGCGAGCATGCCGTACCTTATGGTGTGCCAAAAGGCTCCTGCCAGGGTGTAAGCAGCCGCAGACCACCAAACAAACGACGGTATCGAAACATCAAAGAATGTCGCAACCACAAGTCCAAGCCAAAAAATCGCCAGTGGAGGACCAAAGGCAAGATTCAACCGCCCGGTCATCACTTGAGGCTGACTCCCTTAAAGATATAGCGAGTAAGGGGATTTTCTTTGAGTCCCTCCACTCTGGGCGAAACAAGAATTTGGGAAACCATTGAATAAATCGGAACGGCGGGAACTTCCATCTCAGTTAAGAATTTTTGCGCTTCGGAGTAAGTCTTCCGTCTCTCTTCTTTATTGGTCATGCTAACCGCTTTATCCACGTAAGAGTCGTAAGTCTTCGAGCTCCAACCTGTATGATTATTCTCTGAAGCACTCGACATAAGGTTCATAAAGTTGTCGGGGTCAGGATAATCTGCCAACCATCCGAGCCGATAAATGGAGGGAGGGTTGGATTTCAAGCTGGCGAGATAAACTTTCCACTCTTCGTTGGCGAGCTCAATATCCAACCCCAAATTCTTTCGAATCTGAGCTTGAACATTTTCAGCTACACGCTGGTGATCTTCATTCGTATTAAAGCCCAGTTTAATTTTCGGGAATTTGCTACGGTCTTTAAAGCCCGCTTCCTCGAGAAGCTTGTTTGCCAATTCTGGATCAAATTTAAGTCCCCGGTCCGCCTCATACCCAAACATTCCAACCGGGACCCATCCCGACAAAGGAATTTGTCCACCCGCGAGCATATCAGTGATTTGTTTACGATCTATGGCATGCGCAAAGGCCCTGCGTACGCGAACATCGTTGAAAGGAGGGGTTCGAGTATTGAATCCATAATAATAAATTCCTAGTGTTCCAGCCTCGCGGTACTCTTTTCGCGAACGCAGCTGCCGAAGCTCTCGCGAGGGAAGTGAGCTTTGAAAATCCAGTTTGCCTGAATCAAAAAGATTTATCGCCGTCGACATTTCATTGATCATATAAGCCAAAACGTATTTGGTTTTGGCTTTTTCGCCATAGTAACCTTCGTTACGCTCTAACACGATCGCCTTATCGTGATCCCAGATTTTTAATCTGTAGGCACCGAGAGTTACGATATTTTCAGGGTCGGTCCATCGATCTTTATGCTTTTCGACCACATCTTTGCGAATCGGAAATGTCGCATGATGAGCAAGCAAATAGGGGAAATAGCCTTTCGGCTTTTCTAATTCGACGACCAAATTACCATCGGCATCGGCGCGAATACCAACCTGGGAAAAATCAGTTATCTTTCCTTCGTTATACTTTTGAGCATTTTTTACGCCAAACAGAAAATAAGCGTATTGTGAGGCCGTGGCTGGATTAAGCAATCGCTCCCACCCATCGATCACGTGCTGCGCGGTAAAATCAACGCCATCCGTCCACTTCACACCTTTACGCAAGGTAATGTTCCAAATGCTTGCTGTGCTGTTCGGCTTCCATGCTGTCGCCAATGCGGGTACCAAGGATAATTCGGGGTCATTCAAGTCATATTCAACCAGACCTTCCATGATGTTGTTTTCAATCAGTGAAGAGGTGGTATCGACGGACTTGCTCCAATCCAGTGAAGGTGGTTCTTGGAGAATGTTAATTCTTAAGGTTTCACTTAAAGGAAGTCCGTAATCGGCTTTTCCTTCTTTCTTCGTGCATCCCGTGCTTAGAAAAGTCGTTAACAGGGCAAAAACTAAAATTCGAATGTTGCTCATAAACCCACCTCACAGAAGGCTAAGAACCTCCCGTGCGGCTTAACTCATGTCAAGAAAGAAGGGTTTAGAGTGGCTCCCAAGTTTCACGCGGCGTGGGGCGGCCTGAAATCTGAACCGGCATGGGGTCCGCCAACCAGCCCAGAGGGCGCTGATCATTGCTATAAAGCCCTCGATACACCGCAAAATTGCGCACCACTTTTTTCACGTAGTTACGAGTTTCTAGGAAAGGAATGTGCTCTATAAACTCATCCATCTCAAGATGGCCAAAATTTGCCAGCCAGCTCTCCACTCGGTGTGGACCGGCATTGTAGGCCGCGGCGACCAAGGGAATAGCATTTTTAAACTTCGAAGAGAGCCGAAGCAAATATCGAGACCCGATTCGAATATTTGTCTCGGGATTAAGTAACGCCCCGGGCTGAAACTCACCCTCTTCCCCCAAGAGGCGAGAAACCTGCCGCCCCGTTTCGGGCATCACTTGAAGTAGGCCCTTGGCTCCCACCGGCGACATCACATCTGGTTTAAAATGACTCTCCGCTCGCATAATTGACCAAATGAGATATTCCGGAACACCAAACTCATTCGAAGATTTTGAAACGTAGGGCTTAAAGGCTTGGGGAAAACCGCTCTCCCACAGATCACGAGCACCGGCATATCCACCCCTCACTCGATCACGGGAAAAGAATGTATCGCTGATGGCCACCGCACGATGGTAGGACGAGATACCTTCATAGCTCTTGATGAGCGACTTTAAATAACCTGTGTTTCGTGTTCGACGTTCGACTTCATAAAGTTCGTGACGAGCCCAATCTGAAAATCCGATACCGATAAGATCCTGGGCGACCTCGAACCGTCTTCTGAGCCGAGGGTCGCGAAAGTCTGTGGCCACAACTTTCTCGTCTTCATCGTCATCGACAGCGACATCATTAAAATCAACGCCTTCGCTATTGGCTTCTGGCCCTTTTTGAGCATCGGCTAACGCTTCTTCAGATTCCGAAGCAGATGGCGCGTCGCCTCCCCGCCCCTCCAGGTTGTTGACGACGTCACCGTTGCCGTCGGTCGCAGGCGTTCGAAGAGAAGGGCCTGCATCCGGCTCGGCCTGAGGCAAATTTAAGCGCCTGGCCTTGGCCGCCTGCGCGTAAAAGCTTGTGGGGTCGCTACTCTCGAGTTTGGAGAAGATCACCTTGGCTTCCTCAGCTCTCCCCAGTCGAGCCAAACTCATCGCCGACCAGTAGCTGATACGATTATCACTTGAGCTTGAGCGCCGTCGATGAGACGAGAGTCGCAAGTTCTCAAAACTCTCATAGGCCCCTTCAAAATCACCTCTTAAATAGCGAATCCAGGCGAGGTGCCACTTTGCATCGCGCGCTAATCCAGATCGAGCATAGCGATCTATGAATCGATGAAATCGGCGCATTGCCCCGTCATAATCCTGAAATTGATAGCTCAAAAATGCGGCTTGAAAAAGCGCCTCTCGGCCAGCCCTCTGGTTCGGAGCAATCTCATGGGCTTTGAGATAGGCCCCAACCGCCGTCTGAAATTCACCGCTTCGCGCGGCAGATCGGGCCAGACTCAATTGGTATTTCATTTCATTGCGATGGGTCCCATAGTAGCGAAGCAAAATCTTGAGGGCTTCCTCGGGGTAACCATCACTGGTTAAAAACTGAACCAGCATCATATCTGCTTTTTCAATGTCGTCAGCCCGACCAGAACTTCTCAACAACTCCATTTCTCGTCGAGCTTGATCACTCAGTCCCGCCAACTGAAGACGGCGAATACGCATGGTCTGGTCTTGAGAGGTGGCCATGCAACCTAAGCGGGTACCCTCTACTTTTACGTTCTGCAAATCGATCGACCAATCATAGACCAATGGGTGCGCAGGAAACTGAGCATAGAGTCGTCGCGCCAATTTACATGCGGAACTTTGGGATTTTTTTGCCAGCTCAGCGCGCAAATGCTTCCATAGAATTTCTGGATAACTGGCCGATCGCCGCCACTTCCTCTCGAGGTAGGTGAGATGTCGACCGGCCTCTTTATAGTCTTTTTGGGCCAGCGCAATATCTGCAAATATCAAACGCGCTTGGTGTTTTAACTCTGAAGGTGGATTGAAATATCCGACTCTCTCAAGTGCGGCCTTTGCATCTTTATAACGCTTGAGCTGAAAGTAGGATTGACCCAGAAGATAAAATCCGTAGGCGGCCAGATTGGAATTGAGTGCGAGACCTTTTTCAAAAAATTGCCGCGCCTGATCCGCGTTGCCACGTGACAGTTCAATGTTTCCCGACAAAAGCAAGGCCGCAGCTCTATCGCGATCCGGTTTTCCCGCATCTCCCTCTCCTTCTAGCTGAGAGAGTGCCTCTTGAGTTTTTCCCATGCGCCACATATTGAGGGCCGACTCGACTCCTCCGGCCGCCGGTGCCAACTCAGAAAGCAAAAAGAATGTCGCAATTAATCCAGAGCGAACGCGCATCAAAATCCCCACCCACTTCCATTCTATCGACCCACTTCTGCTGTGAAAAGGCGAGGAATGCTTTAATTCAATTCTGAATGTCGCCCGGCGTCTTTCATGGCCTAAGACACTTTGCGCTCTGCGTCCGGTTCATCACTGATCATTTGATTTTTTGAACGCCAATGCCTCTTGCCTTTCGGCTGGGTCTGGGCGCAAATGTTGCACCTAGGGGGACTTCATGGCCAAAGCCAAGACCATTTACGTTTGCCAACAGTGTGGTGCTCAACGTGCGCGCTGGGAAGGTCGGTGCACGGACTGTGGCGCTTGGAATTCTTTCGTAGAAGAGCGGCCCATAACTCCGAGCAAATCTTCTGCCCGCAGCTGGACTGTGGGCCAAGAAGGACAAAATCCGATCTTCGGATTGGACCAAGAGGCTAGCCAAGCTCAACCCTCACGACTCTCGACGGGCTTAAACGAACTCGATCGGGTGCTCGGTGGCGGACTCGTCAATGGAAGCTTTGTTCTTGTGGGGGGCGATCCCGGGATTGGCAAAAGCACCCTACTTCTCCAAATGACGGCGGGCCTGGCGTCTAATGGCGCGCAAGTGCTCTATGTCTCTGCGGAAGAAAGTGTTCAACAAATTTCGCTTCGTGCTCGACGACTTGGCGTCAAAGCCGCCGAAGTCAAAGTGACTTCTGAAAGTTCTCTTGATCGAATTTTGCAGTTGGCACTCAGTGAACGACCACAGGTTTTGATCGTCGACTCCATTCAAACCGTCTACCTCGAAGACATTACCTCCGCTCCCGGATCGGTTGGTCAAGTTCGCGAATGTGCGGCCAAATTGATGTCGCTCGCCAAGGCCCATGGTTTCAGCGTCTTTATTATTGGCCACGTCACTAAAGAGGGCACTCTCGCCGGTCCAAGAGTATTGGAACACATGGTAGATACAGTGCTCTCTTTTGAGGGCGATGGGCATCACCACTACCGCTTACTTCGTGCTCTTAAAAACCGCTTTGGCGCAACAAACGAGCTTGGCGTTTTTGAAATGGCCGGCACGGGACTCAGAGAAGTGGCAAACCCCTCTCAAGTTTTTTTAGAGGACCACGGAGAAAGTCGCTTTGGAGCCGCTATCTTTCCGGCCGTTGAAGGCAGTCGGCCCATGCTCTGCGAAGTCCAGGCACTGACCAACCCATCGCCTTTGGTGATGCCGAGAAGAACGGCCTTGGGACTGGATTTAAACCGAGTCCACATGCTGTGTGCCGTCCTCGACAAGTACGTCGACATGGAATTATCTCGCGAAGATGTTTTTATAAATGTGGTTGGCGGACTCAAGCTGAGCGAGCCCACCTGTGATCTGGCGGTGGCTGCAGCCCTTTGGTCGTCCAAAAATTTTCGGCCTCTCCCTCAGGGTTCGGTCTTTTTTGGAGAGATTGGCCTAACCGGTGA
>JAPKGD010000490.1 GCA_026648125.1 Bdellovibrionales bacterium
GGGCAGATGATCAGCAGTCAGAACTTAAATGTGCAAAATAATTGGGTAATAATGCAAGGCTAAACTTCGCCGCGCATCGCCAGCTCGGCCCGAGTTAGATGCCCCTTTTGTGCATTACATGGCTTGCAACTGACCACCACATTGTTGCGAGAAGAGGTGCCGCCACGAATGATTGGAATGAGATGATCCATGGTCAGCTCAATGGCCAAAAACCGCTGGCCACAATGGTAACAGATCCCTTTTCCGATTTCTTGGCGCCACCATTGAGAGGCTCTGAGGTCACGCGCCTTCGCTCGTTCGCGACGAACATGTTCTTCAGGTGCGGGAGTAAAATAAAATTCCATGTGACTCGGCGTTATAACCAATCTCTGTTCAATTTGCGAGTCAGAAGGTTAAGAAAAGCCAAAGAGCCCGGATTCATCGAGTAAAAATTACTTAGTGAACCTCGGCCCCACGGTCTCGCAACGAAGTTTTCGGTGGACCCCACCAACAAATGCCTCTAAAAAATGGCGTAATTATGAATACAACGCAAATGGAAGAACGCCTTCGCAGCCGGTTTTCGGGTGCTGAAGTGGCGGTCATTGATCTTACGGGAACGAGTGATCACTTTGAAGTGCGGCTAGTGAGCTCTGAGCTCGCCTCGATGTCGCGGATTAATCAGCACAAAGCCGTCATGGCTGTGTTTGCTGATGAACTCAAGTCGGGTGAGGTCCATGCGCTTTCCATTCGCGTCTTAAGTACGGAGTAAAATATGAGCAACGATTCACGCCAAAGAATTGAGCAAATGCTTAACGACAATAAGGTCTTTCTGTTTATGAAGGGCACCCCTTCGTTTCCCCAGTGTGGGTTTTCGGCCCGAGCCGTTGCGATTTTAAGGGAGCTCCAAACTGAGTTTGGTTCATTTAATGTTTTGGAAGACGAAGAAATCCGCCAGGGCATCAAAGAATTCGGTCAATGGCCTACCATTCCGCAACTCTATTTTAATAAGGAGTTGGTGGGTGGGAGCGACATCATGATGGAGATGTTTCAAAGCGGAGAGCTTGCAAAGCTGCTCAAGGAATAATTTCCGCTTGAATGCTCATCATTGAAACCGAAATCTGATTTTTCTTCTAAGCCTTTTTTCCTAAATTTGATGTCCCGCGATCAAAAAGTGCATAGGTCGGGCAAAAGCCCAGAGCACCAGTTGCAAGAGGAATAATTCCCAGGTAGGCCCACCACGGGCCACCCGCAATCGCCCACGCCAAGAGAACCACCCCAATCAGGTACCGAAAAATTCTCTCCCACCACCGCACATTTTTGTTCATTTTCTCCGCCCTTTTCACGAGCTACACTTTTGGGGTCCTGTATAATCTTTTGCCATTTTTAAGAACTTTCCGCACCTCATATTGTCGCTCGACGTAAGCCCAAAATTTCGCCTCGCAACACTCAAGAAGCCCCCCCAAAAATGCCGATAAGAATTGTGATTCTGGGGGCTTAAGGTGGCAAGAATTCTCATTGTGGATGACGATCCAGACATCCTGAAAATGGCGGAGCTATTATTACGCCAAGCTCACCATGAAGTGGTGACCGCCAATCATGCCGTGAAGGCTCTCGAGTATTTGGATCGCGCCCCATTTGATCTTCTAATCTCTGACGCCAACATGCCTCAATTCTCCGGTTTCGACCTAGTTAAAACCGTTCGCGCAAATCCTAACTTAAATCACCTTTCTATTGCCATGCTCACCGGACTCCGCGAGCGAAAGGACGTTGAGAAAGCTGTTCGTGTTGGAGTTGATGACTACATAGTAAAACCTCTGGACCCACTTCTGCTCGTTCAAAAAGTTGAAGCCCTCCTCAATCAAAAGGCGCCGCAACAAGCTCTTGAAATTAAGTTCCTCAAGGGTAGTCCCTCAGCAAAAGCATCCGTTGAAATATCCTTGGAGCTGGAGTCCGTTTCTGAGCTTGGTATCGTCGTCCGCTCGCAAATTCCGATGGAAGTCGGTCGCAAGATGGATTTAAAGGCCGCATTTTTTGAGGAACTCGGAGACCTTGCGCCGCCACTCAAGGTCCTCCACTGCGAGGCCATTGCAACTGAAAATTTGTATCGCGTGCAACTCGTATTTCTTGGAGCAACAGAATCTTTCTTGCAAAGGATCCGCCGTTACGTTTTCTCTCATGGCGCAAGTCACAAGGCGGTCTCATGAGCCGCTCACTCCATATTCTTCTCGCCGAGGATGACCCTC
>JAPKGD010000491.1 GCA_026648125.1 Bdellovibrionales bacterium
GAACCAGATTTTGATCAGGATCCAAATAAATGGCAAAGGGCGCGGCGGGATCACAAGTTGCCGGGAGATTGGGCGGTAGTGAATCGTCTGAATTTGGTTCCGGCTCTGACCCTTCAGAATTCTGGGAATTGCCTGAGAAGTTCACTTCAGAGGATGGAGCACAGTTCTGGTAACCCTGAAGAATGAAAGCAAAGGCGATGAGAATCACCAGATTCTTAAAATGAGACATAGCCCCTCCCGAGACGAAAATCCCTTGTGTGGACCATTTGCAATACCTGTACACCGCGGGCTCCAGACTCGGGCCCAAGGGACAGGCCAACCTGCGGAGGGGACTTACATCTGTCAAAGGATGTGACATTCTGTCCCATCCGCCCTCACAGTCTTTGATCAAAGGAAAAAGCGAGAGCCAACCATTTGACGACAGAGCCCTAGCGACGCATGATTATGGCTCATCCAGGGAAACGAGGAATTTATGAATAAAAGAGGGATTATCCTGGTCGCTGTAGCGACGGTAATGGCAGTAGGTATCCAGTGCGCACACAAAGATAAAAGTGAGGACGCAAAAGCTCGAGATCTGGGTCAGTGGCAATATAAAATGTTAGCGCTATCTGACGCGACTTCGAAGCTCCTCCCCTTAGTGGCAAGCCCGCGGGCTTTCAACGATCCGAAAAATGAGGCGGACATTGAAAAGAGCACTAAGACTTTGGCCAGCATGGCTCACTCCGTTAGCATGACGGAAGCGAAACCAAGCGGCGATCCTAGCTTGGACTTTGTCTCCGGAAAATTTTCGTCTGATATGAATGAGGCGGTGAAGCAGCTTGAAATGGGCAATCGCAAATTCGCCCGCTTTTTAATCCGAAATGCAACGAGCTATTGTATTGCCTGTCACACCCGTAATGATCAGGGGCGACAAAATCTGAATTTGAGTCTCAATACCGATTTGTCGGGAATGTCCGCTTTGGATCGTGCTGAGTATCACATGGCGGTTCGAGACTTTGATGCAGCGATCAAAGATTTTGATCAAGTGATTAATTCGGCCGATGCACAAATCGAAAGTCCTCAGGGCCTGGAGAATGCGGCCGAAAAGACTCTCGCGGTGGCGGTTCGTGTAAAGCGGGACCCCGAGTTGGCGCTGAAGACGGTGCAAAAGATTATGGAAGGAAAATGGGCGCCTGTTTATTTGAAGCTCAATGCGCTGAGCTGGAAGACAGCTTTGCAAGAGTGGGCAAGAGAGCCTAAAAAAGAAGTCAAGGATCCCAAAGTCTTGTTGGCTCGGGCAAAGTCCTTACTTTCCAAGGGATGGAAATTTTCGGCGAGTTCGCCTCAAAGCCGGGCAGGACTGGTGTATTTCTTGCGAGCATCGACAAATTTACACGACGCTCTCTCCGTTACAGAAAAGAATCCTGCTTACGGAGAAGCCCTGTACTACGCGGGCCTGTCGGCAGAATCGTTGAGAGAAATGAATCTCTGGACCTTGCACGAAGCATATTATGAAGCCTGCATTCGAAAGCAGCCCTATACGGCCTTGGCCAAGAAATGCTACCTAAGACTTGAAGCCTTACAACTGAGCGCATTTAGCGATCTCGATGGCGCCTATGTTCCGGCTCACGTGAGGGATCATTTACGTGAACTGAGAGGGCTTGCTGAAAAGGGCGAAGGCGACTTTTTAAATTGGGGCTTTGTTGAATAAAAGGAGCAATCGTTATGGCCAAGAAGAGTTCATCTAAGAAAATCATATGGGCAATAGATCCGTTTTCTAAACATCATGGGGATCAGGCCTCCTGGCAGAGCTATATCGTCGGTTTAGCGAGGGCAAGTGGAGCTAAGGTTGAGCCCGTCTATATACTTTCGCCAGACGGCCTCAATTGGGCAGGCGATTTTTCTGGGCATTGGGTTAAGCGATATGAGCCTCTCGCGAGGGCTGCGGCGGAATCAAGTTTGGCAGGCATTCCTTCAGATATCATGTTGCCGCTCAAAGTGTTGGTAAATCCAAAGATGTCATTGCGCCGAGATGTGGCGGCCATGTCTAAATATGCCAAACAACAAAAGGCAATTTGTGTTCTCGTACAAACTCAGTCGCGCAAGGGTTTAGAGCGCTGGGTTCTCGGTAGTTTCGCCGAGTCCATGCTTTTAAACAGCAAAGTTCCTGTTGTGGCCATGAATCCTCATGCTAAGGCCCCTACCAAGGTGTCGCGGATCCTTTTTCCCACAGATCTCTCG
>JAPKGD010000492.1 GCA_026648125.1 Bdellovibrionales bacterium
CAATGTCCTTAAACCGCGGAGATCTCGCCATCATGTCCAGCATTGTGGGAACGCCAAACAAAATGGTGGTTCGCTCTGTCTCAATGGTTTCTAAAACCTGGTCAGGATCAAATTTGTCGAGGAGAAGGGTTCGGGCACCACGATGTAGGGAGGGCGTGAGGAGAACATTCCAGCCGCCGGTGTGAAAAAACGGCATGAAAGCAATGTGTGAATCTGAGGACCTTAAATCCAGTCTTAAAGTTGTATTGACTGAATTCCAGAACTGCATCGAACGAGTAATCATTGCTCCTTTGGGGCTTCCTGTTGTTCCGGAAGTGTACAAAATCATGGCGAGAGTGTTTTCATCACCTACCATTTCAAGTTGCGGGGCGGTGCCCTCTTGAGTTTCGAGCCACTCACTGAGGCTGCTCTGACCCAAAAGGTTCCATTGGTTCTTGCTTGGGACTACATGCGCCATTTCTCTTGCAACGCCCTCGTACTCATCTCCATAGAAGAGTGCGGTAGGTTCACAGTCACTTAGGATGTGTTCAATTTCTCGCGGGGTCAGTCGAAAATTAATGGGAACAAGGGCCGCTCCCACCCGTTGGCAGGCAAAGAAGAGGGGAACGAACGACCAATGGTTTTTGGCCAGGACGGCGACACGATCGCCCGATTTGAGTTGATAGCGGTTTTTGAGTTCAACTCCTAGTCGGCGAGACCAATCGTAAAGCAATTTATAGGTAAAATCGCGATGACTCGAAAGGTCTTTGAGCGGAGAAAAGTCGGGCGCATAGAGAGCCCATCGTTTCAGCCAATCTTGTTCCACCCACTCAGGAGTCATAGCTCCACCGAATAAAGAGTCCGCCCATGGCCACTCCGCCACCTGAGCCTATCATCAAAACAGGGTCTCCTTTTTTGAGGAGATGCTGTTCACACGCATCCGCAAGCGCCATTGGCAGGCAGGCGCTGCCCGTGTACCCATAGCGATCCATGATGTTGTGGGATCTCTCGCGCGGAACTTCGAGACGATCCATGGTTTGTTGAATGGAGTCGATGTTAATTTGCGTGAGAAAGAAGCGCTTCACGTCTTGAGCTTTGACACCCACTTCTTTCAGGAGGTGGTTCGCAATTCTAGGCCAGTGCTCGGCATTGAACTCGGCCGGAATTTTACGCAAAAACTTCAGCTGATGCATTTTACTCGCCAGAACGTCCTCGTTCACCGGGCGAGCCGTTCCGCCCGCATAAATGCCCATCGCATCGTTGTACTGGCCGTCAGACCACAGATAACTTGAGATAATTCCCTCATTCACATCTGACGTGGGTTGGAGAATTGCGGCACCTGCTCCATCGGCAAATAATGAAGCAATTTTATAATCTGAAAAATCCAAATGTTTGCTCATGCCGTAGGCGCCAACAACAAGAATGTTTTTATAGCGGGAATCGGCAGAAATAAATTTTGAGGCGATATCGAGCCCAGTTACAAACCCAGCACAGGCCGCGTTGACATCGAATATCCCAGCATTTTTTGCGCCCAAGCGATGCTGCACCACGGCCGCAGTGGGTGGCGATATGAAATCGGGGGTGTCGGTGGCAATAAGTATGAGATCTAATTTTTCTGCCTTTAAACCAGCTTGATTCATGGCGCGTTGAGCAGCGGGAATGATCAAGTCTGAAGTCGCCTCAGAATCTTTCATAAAATATCGCTGGCGAATATTTCGTTTCTCGCGAAGAAAAGTGTCGATGTCTTGTTTGTAGAGGTCGTTAAAATACTGATTTGTTACCAAACGCTCAGGAACATGCATGGCAACACTAGATATCTTTGCCCAACGGCTCATCGCAGCAACTCCTCGCTCAATTTGGTTGGGGTCTTACTACAGGGCTAGAGCTCAAGGGAATTAAATTGTTGACCATTAGGGCCACGGCTCGCTAACACGCCGTTGCTATGAAAAATATCACATTCAATTTCGCGAATAGGCACGCTCTGGTCACCGGTGGTGGTCAGGGGATTGGATTTGAAATCAGCAAAGGCTTTCTCCAAGCGGGAGCCAAGGTGACGATTTGGGATTATTCCAAAGATGCACTGGCCATGGCTGAGAAAGAGTTGGCTCCGTTTGCAGACCGTCTGAGTCTGACTCAGGTGAATGTAGCCGATTGGCAAAGCTGCTCTTCGGCGAGCCAGAAGATTTTAGATCCTTTGCATATTTTGGTGAACAATGCCGGCATCACTCGAGACAAA
>JAPKGD010000493.1 GCA_026648125.1 Bdellovibrionales bacterium
AAGAACTAACTTTATTAGGAGCGGATATGTAGTAAATGGAGATTTCATTGAGACAGGCCCGCAAACAAACATTTTTGAAAGCAGCTCGGGCGATATAATTACAATAGTATGCCCAAATCCAATCCAATCTTCCGTTCAAGATAGAATCTATGCCACCTACTCCAAGGGGGACTACGTAATCGCAATGTCGCTATTCGAAAACGACATTGATTCGTTGGCCTTCGAAAATGAAAACAGCTACATCCCTCCATTTACGGCCATCGTAGAAACTCCCGAATCGTACTCCGACACTGAACTGGATCAAATTAGCGTAACAATATACGACGATGTGCTTGCCATCGTTGGCCAAAGGGATCTCACCGAGACGACCCTCTCAAGTCTAGTTTTTGCAGACGCTGATCTCGAGGTCGAAATTAAGCAGAATTTGGAGAGTACAAACCGACGTGAATCAATTGTTGCGAGATTTTCAGGCGCTCTCGTAGGAAGCAGCCAATACTTTGACGCCCTCTTAGAGAGTTCGGTGAATTCCAATCTATTCTACAGCATTTCAAATTCGCTCCATGGTGGAGCACAAGCAAAAGAAGAAGAGGATTTAAAGTACAAGATTCCGTCCGATCCTACTGAGATCACAACCAACTCGACTGGCACAATATTCGTTCAACTGTCATATTCCTCCACACAGGTGAATCCCGTTGAGAAGCTCTTGGAGTTAGAAATTACTGACTCTGACTACTTAATCGAATCAGGCATCCTTTCAACTGATGGCACGGCATTACCTTCCGACAATTTGCTTAGAGTTACGGATGGCGATGACAATATTACCATTAACGAATTACCGATCGGCCTCTCGATACCTGGAACCCTTAGCCCCAAGCGAGGATTCCTTATTGCGCTAGCGGAAGATCATGCCACCATAACGAAGTTCCTGCTCGATCGATTTATTGATGCGATGGAGTTCACTGTACTCGATTCCGCTCTTCTTGCTGCAGGATTTAGTCGCGACAAGCGCAGGGCAATTCTTCTTGGCATGACTTTTGGAGTTCCCAATGGCGTGTATGTCTATGTTGAATCTGAGCTGGAGGATTTAAAATTCATTTTTTACGATGGCCCGCTTGGGCTGTATGAATGGGTACTAGAGCATCCAGATCAAGTAATTGAGGGCATGAGTTGGGTCAGGCAGAAGGCAACAGATGCCTTCCTTCTTACTGCTAGCCCGGCGCTTTTCGTCATTCAAAAATCAGTTAAGCATGAGCTCGACAAAGATTTTCTAGATTCAGCAATTGAGTTTGTAGTTGAGGGACAGGAGGCAATCGGAAAGTTTTCTGAACAGGTAGCTCAATTTATTGCATCAGCCGCCTTGGAATATTTGACGGATCCAAATCCGCCAAGCGCAGCAGACATTTTTAATGCCCTCTACCCATCATATGGCGAAACTTTGGGTGGGAAATTGGCCACCGTGGTAATGGGCTATTCCGCTGATAGCGAAGAGTATGCTGTCAACGGTTTCGGGTACATTGGCGGAACTGTGTTTGGCTATTCCGCAAGCTTCGTTGTGGTTGATATCGGAGCAGTCGTTTTAACAGGAGGCGCTGCGGCGGCTAAATGGATTGTGAAGGTTGCCAAGATACAAAAACTTATAAAATTATGGAATATTCTTAGGTCTGCGCCGAAAATTTTGGATGCAGGCAAAAAGAGCATCAAGATGATTAAGGCTCTTTGGGCAAATTTGAAGTGGTTGGATGATATAGAGGATATCGCTCGCGTTGAAAAAGTTCTAGAGGCGATTCCTGATGCCGAAGCGCGAGTGGTCGGCAGTTTCATTGAAAAGCACCTAGATGAATTTGGTGGTGCCGCAGATGAGGTTGCTGATGCCCTTGGCAAGCTTGCAAAGCCTACAAACGCTACTGCGGAGGTTGGCGCCAAGAACGCAAGGTCGTTTATGCGGCTCGCCGATGACAATGGGGGAGGAGTTGTCTTTGCTCAAGATAAGTTGGAAGATTCTGGCGAGGGGCTCGGAAAACTGTGGAAAGCTCAAGAGTCCGGCTCAACCCCGGGAGTTGATGTTGATACCGACTTGCTCGGTATCGATGCCGCATCTGGAGCAAGCCTACCCGGTAGAGGTTTTGATAAGTCGAATTTGGATGAGGTGTTGCCAAAGGCGAAGGCTGCGCTGGATGACAATAATGCTAAGGGCGTGGGTAAGTTTGTTA
>JAPKGD010000494.1 GCA_026648125.1 Bdellovibrionales bacterium
TTAATCTGCAAAGCTTCTTTCTTCAGATGTTCCAAAGTTTCCCGACTATCCACGGCATTGATCATCAAGGCCTGGTCGTCAGAAATAAACGGATCGCCAAGTTCATCGGACTTAAAATAAAATTCAACTAATGGAGCCTTTAAAGGCGTTCCCTCTTCTTTGGCAAATTTTTTCGCTGTGGAACCCGCCAAGCGATTGAGAACGACAACCTCGAGAGGAATGATATCCACCCGGCGGCAAACCATTGATGTATTGCCCACATCTTCGACCCAGTGATGAGCCACTTTATTTTTACCAAGATAAGAAAAAATAAGCGCGGTGATATTGCGATTGAGTTCTCCCTTGCCAGCAAAGGAGCCCTTCTTCTGCGCATTGAAGGCCGTGAGTGAATCTTTATATTCAACCAGCACCTCACCACTTCGTTCCGGTAAGGAAAATATCTTCTTTGCTTTACCTTCGTAGAGCTGATCGCCAATTTTCATAGCCAGCCTCCCGTTTCATCCTTGAGTGCCCGCGCAACCAAAGCCGACCAGTTTTTGCGATGGCTCTCGCCTGAAAAAATGGCTTCCACTTCAGTCGCCTTGACGTGCTTCTGTACTCGAGCATCACCCAGGGCTTTTTCTTTGAGGTGCTCACCCGGCTTAAGACTGTGCGAAAGTTCCTGAGCCACCACATAAGCCGCTTCACGCGTCATTCCCCCTTGCACAAGTGCAAGTAATAGATGCGAGCTAAAAAGCTGCCCCTGAGAAAGATCTAAGTTTTGCCGCATCCGTTCTTCATCAACCTCTAGGTTTTTTAGAACCTTGGCCATTCGATCCACGGCATAATCCAATAGGATAAATGCATCGGGTAAAATCACCCGCTCGACAGAGGAGTGTGAGATATCCCGCTCATGCCATAGCGCCATATCTTCGAGGGCGGGCGACAAATAGCCACGGAGCAGCCGAGCCGCACCGGTCAAATTTTCAGCGCTTATGGGATTACGTTTGTGCGGCATTGCGCTTGAGCCCTTTTGCCCCTTGGCAAAGCCTTCCTTCACTTCGCCAACTTCGGTGCGCTGTAAATGTCTAAGTTCAATGGCCAGACGTTCGATGCCACCACCCAATAGGGCCATCGAACAAAACAGTTCAGCATGGCGATCTCGAGGGATCACTTGGGTGGCCACAGGCTCTGCCTTCAATTTGAGCTGAGTACACACATCGGCTTCAATTTCTGGCCCCAGCGCCGAAAACGTACCCACCGCACCGCTCAACTTACCCACCTGCATTTGTTGCACGGCTCGCTGAAAGCGCCTGCGGCTTCTCCTCAGCTCAGTAAGATGTCCCGCCATCTTTACACCGAAAGATGTAGGCTCGGCGTGCATTCCGTGAGTTCGACCGGCACACAACGTATGCTCATGGCCCTTGATCACTTCAATTAAAGCCGCCTCGAATTTTCCAAGAGAATTATCTAGAACCTCGGCCGCCCTGCGAACTTGAAGACTCAACGCTGTATCTAAGACATCTGAAGAAGTGAGGCCAAAGTGCAGAAACCGTCCATCTTCACCCACGCTGGCGGCCACCTGAGAAACGAAAGCAATCACATCATGTTTGGTGGTGACTTCGATTTTCTCAATCTCAGCGACATCTATCTTTGCAAGTTTTCGTAGGTTTTTTGCCGCTGATTCTGGGATAAGGCCGCGCTTAGCTTGCACATCGGCCACAGCCAGTTCCACTTCAAGCATGGCTGAAAATCGCGCCATGTTTGTCCAAACTTCCGCCATCTCAGGGCGCGTGTAACGTACGATCATGGCGCCCTCCTTTGCTTAACTTTTCTAACTTTTGCTTTTTCCATGTTTCTAAACTCGAAAGTATTTCATTCTGCCGTGAAAACCGGCCGGTCCAATCCAAGTTTGCCGTCCACTCAGGACCTTCAAAATACATGTTCTTAATTTTCTCCGGCCTCCAGTCCAGCCTCTTTCGAGGATCGTAAACTGGGAATAAAGACGGGCCCAATTGAACCGCATCGTAGTGATAATCTTGCGGCTGATCTTGAACTTGGCCCTTAAAGTCCGGAATTCTTCGGTCGAGTAATCGAACGATCTCACCACCAAACTCTTCGCAGTAGGTCCGTTGAAAACGATGGTGGCTCGGCAATCGCGCCCAAACATCAAAAGTTTCAACCCCCGCACAGCGCTGAACAACCAATAGATTACTATGAGTCCAGGGA
>JAPKGD010000495.1 GCA_026648125.1 Bdellovibrionales bacterium
ATTGATAAAAACGATTTATGCGCCGAGTTGCTGAATCAGCGGCGGCGGAGTCGCCTGCTGATTCATGCAACAAGGCCACAGGGAACCCAAAATTCCCAACATGGATTTTAAGATAGTTTGGGTCATCTTCTACACGATTGATCCAGCTCAATAAGTTCAGCCTGCACCCGAGCTCGACAAACTATGGCCTGATCCTGAACTCGATGAAAAGCTATGGAAGCTTTTTGGTCTCCCTCGCGATAGGTCAAGCTCACCCAATGTTTTTCTCTCGGAGCCAGGTAAGCCGTCTGAATCTGCACGCCACCTTCCTTATACGAAACGGATTTTGACTTATCCACCTCTCGACCCGATCCAGCAACGATGGCTGGAACACCTCCAAAATCCACCAGCGTACTAATGTGATCATGTCCAAGCAAAACCGCTGAGATCTTTGCTTTATATGCTGATAAAATCGGACGAATACACTTTTGAAAGGATTCTTTTGAGCGCCAACTGTGTCCTGCGGCGAGGTCATAAGACGGATGGTGGTAAACTAAAAAAATTAATCTATCTTCCGCCGCCTCAAGTTCATTCTCTAACCAAGAGCATTGTTCAGTGGCGGTCTTCTCGTTGTCTGAATTTAAGACGATAAATCGCGCACCTTTAATAACTTTTGAATAATACTCTCCGGGCATGGAAAAATAGCTCATTTCCTTTCCGTAGCCACCGTTGTGATTGCCTATAGCGACCACTGGAAACGAGAGCCCCACTCTTTTCCAGCCATCCCATGTCCAATCGTACCTTCCCGCATACAAATTATCTCCCGGGAGTATGACCTCACGAAAACCATTGATGAGAATGGAATCCTTGAGTTCTTCGATGTCTGGTCCGGTGAGACCAGCATCCCCCGCAATGGCAAATTGAATTGTGTCTTGGGCGCGAGCGATCTCGGCAACCGCAAAAAGAAAGAAAACAACCGCAAATATGCGGGCCTTCGCTATATCCATTTCACCCCTCCCTAGAATTCATGGATATAAAATTGAACAAAAATTCGGGAGGGATGTAAAGTTATACTCGGAGAGTAAAACTCAATATTAACCTGAATCTAACGGATTGGATCTAAAACAGCCCTTTGGTATTCTGAGCCACCATCCATATTGCTGTAGCTGTAGCCAAATCGCATTTGGCCACCCGGCAAATACTTAAAGACCATTTGTTCTGAAACTTGCTCATTCGCTTCCAAAAGCACAATCTCAAAAGGATAGATGTCGCCAATCTTTCGCCCTCGAGACCAAATTTCAGACTCATTCTTCAATTCATAATAGGATTGACTACAACGGCCTATAATCTCCAAGTCGATTTTTACCTCGTAGCAGCTCAATATCTCGAGTCTTCCATTTTTCTTTTCAATACGGAGGTCAAATGCTCCCTCAACCGGTGCGTTGAGTGAGCCATCATCGACATATCCTCGTCCTGACCAATCCCCCCAAAGGTCTTGAGCCATTGAGGAGAAAGGAACAAGCACGAGCAATAATGTTGCTAATAACTTCATAACTAGGACTGCCACTTTTTACGCATGTTTTGATCAAGCGCTTCGAGAAAGTCCTCTGTGTAAAGGTACTGGTCTTCCTTCACGTCATTGCCGTAGGCGAGAACGGCTAAGTCCTTGGTCATCTTTCCAGATTCAACTGTCTCGATACATACTTTTTCGAGAGTCTCGGCAAAGCCAATCAGTTCACTGTTGTTATCGAGCTTTCCGCGAAATGCTAAACCCCGAGTCCAAGCAAAAATCGACGCGATCGGATTTGTTGAAGTCTTTTTACCCTGCTGATGCATGCGATAATGGCGAGTCACTGTTCCATGAGCCGCTTCCGCCTCCATGGTCTTGCCATCCGGAGTAACTAACACCGAGGTCATAAGGCCCAAAGAACCAAATCCTTGTGCCACCGTATCCGATTGCACATCACCATCGTAGTTCTTACACGCCCACACAAAGCCGCCCTCCCACTTGAGTGCTGAAGCGACCATGTCATCTATGAGACGGTGTTCGTAAACAATTCCCGCTTCTTTGAATTTGGCTTGGTAGTCCTTCTCAAAAATGTCCTGAAAGATATCTTTAAATCGCCCATCATATTTTTTAAGAATGGTGTTCTTTGTGGAAAGATACACCGGCCATTTCTTCATCAAGCCCATATTAAAGCAGCTACGAGCAAAACCCTTAATTGAC
>JAPKGD010000496.1 GCA_026648125.1 Bdellovibrionales bacterium
ACGCTTTACCCAAAAACTGGATGACCTCGCATGGGCGCTTAACGCCTCCCTGCCGGTAGATCAACGCATGGCGATTCAGGATGTGGACGGTTCTCTCGCCTTATCTATTACTAAGGACACGGGAGCCAACTTTTCCGGTTGGGGCGGCGACTGCGCCTCCTCTGGAACCAATGCGACCTGCGTTGTTTCAATGTCTGCATCCCGAAATGTCACGGCCACCTTTACAGCTTCCACTGCGCTGAAGCGAGATATTAGTGTCACAGTTCAAGCGGTTGACGGCGCAAGCCCAGGGAGCGTGGTCATCACACCTGGTAATTACTCTTGTGCCGTTTCATGCGTTTACCCAATCGCCGACGGGACGACCGTTACGGCCACAGCCAATGCAAAAGCCGGTTATGAGTTTGTGAGCTGGTCAGGTGGCTGTACTCCTAACCCCGCTAATCCTTTGGTTTGTAGTCATGTTGCAAATTCAAACAAATCTTTTGTGGCGAACTTTAAAAAGGCGGCCATACCAGGCTCTACTGCGCTCACAGTTAGAGTGATTGGTAGCGGAAAGATTCAAAGTAATCCCATCAATGGCACACGCATCGTCATTAATGGCAATGCGTATTGGACGACCGACCTTGCCTCAGGGACTTCAGTGACCTTCAGTGTTGATACAACCGCGGTACCGAATGCTGTTGGTTTCCAGGGTTGGAGTGATTCAAGCTGTGGTACGAACCTCTCCTGTACCTTTACGGTAACGGGAACATCAATGACTGTAACGGCCACATTTGCCACTCTTTCTGAATCCGACTTTAACCTTTCAGCATCCGTCACTCAGACGGGGACCAATGCATCTATCGCAGGTGCAGTGACGGCCGCATCCTTGCACTGGGACGAATGGGATAAAACTAAGTCGATTGAAAAGCGCATTTGCCTCTTTATTGGAATCGTCGCGCCCTCCCCAATTTCAAGTGAAACGGTCTTCCTTCTCAGAGCCGATGGGTCTTGGACGCCTTTCGCAGCCGGACAAAGTGACTGCTTTTATCAATTTCCAGAGCGAATCATTTCGGGTGAGGCCTTTAATGGAAGTCTCTCGCAATTCCCTTCAGGATCCCCAGTTTATATCGGATATGGTCGAGGGCAGCTCGCCATTGATGAAATGATCACCAGCGAACGTTACCGGCAAATTGGAATTGTGCCTTAACTCAGTTAATCCAAAATCACGACTTTTTGGTTAGAGAACTCCTTGGCCCCGAGCCAAGTGAGTTCTCGTCCAAATCCGGAATCTTTAATTCCACCAAATGGCCATCTTGGATCCGAGCGCACCATCCCGTTGATGGCGACCATGCCAGCTTCCATTCGATTTCTCGCCCAATCGAGAGCTTGTTCTTCATTTTTACTAAATATCGCTGCGCCAAGGCCATAAGAAGTCTGATTGGCCAACTCTAGAGCGTGCTGATTGTCTCGGGCACGATAGAGACAAGCGACGGGACCAAAGATTTCCTCATCCAAAGGGAGTGGGCTCTTTTCAAAACCTGTCAGCAAAGTGGCGGGATAAAAAAATCCCTTTGTTTGAACACATTGCCCAGCCGCAATCACTTGAGCACCACGAGAAATCGCATTTTCCACCTGGGCCTTTACATTCTCGAGCAGATCTTTTCTCGCAAGAGGGCCCAAGCGAGTCTTATCGTCGTGAGGATCTGCACACACATAAGCACTCATAAGTTCCTTCGCAGTTTGCAAAAACTCTTCATAAACGCCATCACAGACAATCCACCTTTTTGCGGCGATACAGCTCTGCCCGCCATTTAGCATTCGCGCAGTTACACATTTTTCTGCCGCCAACTCCACATCCGCATCATCAAGAACAATGTACGGATCAGAACCGCCCAGCTCCAAAACACATCGCTTGAGAGACTTGCCCGCCAACGCGGCGACTTCACGCCCAGCTCTTGTGCTCCCTGTAAGCGATACCCCCTGCAGTCGAGGATCTGCGATGAGTTCTGCCACACTTTCCACCGCAATCGGCAGGTGAGTATAAATACCAGAAGGAAATCCCGCTTGATCAAAGGCATTTGCTAACTTCATTGAGGAACCCCAGGTGTTCGGCGCATGCTTGACCATCACCGTATTTCCGATCATCAGCGTCGGCAGCGCAAAGCGAATAACCTGCCAAAGGGGAAAGTTCCACGGCATAATTCCCAATATAACGCCGATT
>JAPKGD010000497.1 GCA_026648125.1 Bdellovibrionales bacterium
ATTCCAGAGGGGATGGCTAAAATTCGCAAAGGTGAAATGGACATTCTGCCCGTTGCGTAAGTGGAGATAGCCCTTTTTGCCGTTCAAATGTTCGCTTTTGAGACACAAAATAGAATATCGACTTTGGTACAGTTTGATTCAAGCTGTGCCGAAAAGACATAAAGAGGTGACTTATGAAAGCCAGAGTCATTGCTGCCTTTATTGCCGTTATGGTCGGTGGCGGGTTGTTTGCGTTTAATAATTGTAGCGAAGTGGGATTTCAGCCGGCTGATCCAAATGGCTTATTGGGCTCGCAGAGTGCTCCAATGCCGGACTCTGGCGGCCCTGATTCGACTGGTGATATGGGGTCAACGGGTGAAGTGGGTTCGACCAGCGAAGCCATACCACCTGCGGACCCGAGCGAAGAGCAGATTATTATCGATCGAATTCCTCCAGACCAAGTTGTGGACCCCGTGCCAGTGGAGGATCTTGAAAAGGACCCGTCTCTCTATGAGCTGTATAAGTGTGGTGATGGCAACGTTATGATCTGCCATTTCCCTGAAAACGTGGAGTCTCAAGTTTCCTCTTGTGTGGGAGTTCCATCGGCGAAGACTCATTATGATCACCAAAGGCAATACGTTGTCGGGGGTGAAGTTCGCTCAATCAGTGATTATTTGGGGCCCTGCCGGATTCCGCTTTAAGAGATACAAGACCTAGGTCAAGTTTCAGTGGTTAACTAGGAGTCCATTATAAAATGGCGCTCTTTTATGGCCGATATAATTGATGTGAAAAGATCAATCCTGATATTGCTCATCTTGTTTACGAAGCCGACTTTTGCGGCCAACCCCTATGATCAATTTGCCGAGAAGCTGGCAACAACGCTCACCTCAACGGACTGCTCTAAGGATCAAAATTCTGGCAAAGACTGTGAGATTCACAATACTCCTGTAGGACTGGCGACGAGCGTGGCTCCAGCGATTACGGATGACGTGTTCTTAAACGAATTGGTTAAGTATGAAATCGAGGACTTAAGCTGTCGGGATTCCAAGTGGAAGTCGATTGTCGATCAACCTGAAGTTGCTCAAAAAATAGTCGACGAATTTAATAAGGTTATCCCGAAGCTCAACGAGCAACGGACTTTGATTAACAAGATGATTTCTGACAATCAAGTTCTCTATGGAATGCTTCCGAAGAATCAATATTCAGGTGTGACTGAGTCGCCAAAAGATCGAGCAAACCGCGAGCTCTACGAGCAAAACAACGAGGAAATAAAGCGACTCATGGGGCTCTATAATCTGCAGATGTCGAGTCTGCCTGACTCGGACAACCCCTTGGTGCGAGATTTTATTAATGATCATTTGGCTGGAATTTTCTCTGGAGTAAAGCCAGTTACAACCAAAGAATTTGTAGAGCTCAATCGAAAGATGAGAGACGATCTCATGAATCAAGTCAGTGCGCTCAAGGGAGCGGCGAATGTGGGAAATGTTTCATCGGCAGATCGGCGTCGACTATCTACATCACCAGAGCACTTGGCACGCTTAAAGGCGGCATACCCCGAGGGGGAAAGCAGCATCAATCGTCTGGCTTGTGAGGCGCGTATGCAGACGAAGGGGCGAGAGGCCATTGCGGATGTCGCCATGGGACTATCAATTGCGTTACCAGTGGGTGGTGCGGCCTTGGCCCTTGGCTCACGGGCGGCTCTCGCTGTCCGACTACCCCAGGCAGCTGTTCGGATGGGCCGATGGGGACAAGTTGCTTCAGGTGCTGGTATCGCCGTGGGCTCGGTGCAAATGGCGGGGGAAATCCTGAGTTCGTGTACCGCTCAAAAGCAATTTAGATTTGAAGGCACCTGTGAAATGTCTAAGTCCACGACCCCGGGTACCGGGGCCAGGCGCGCGACGCGGAGGCGTACCTGCGCGAGTCGATCGCGGAGCCGAGCGTCTTCATCGCGCCACCCCGGGCCAAGCATGCGACACCGGAGGGGGTCTCCTACATGCCCTCCGTCTACTCCGCGACCCTGAGCCCGCAGGCCACCGAGGACCTCGTCGCCTTCCTGCTGACCCTGCGCCGACCGGAGGAGGCCGCACGATGAGCTTCACGACCCAGCGCATCGCCTATGCCTACTTCCTGGCCGCCGTCGTGCTGTTCGTCCTCCAGGTGACCTTCGGCCTGCTGACCCTCGCCAAGTACCTGGGGCCCGATCCGCTCCTC
>JAPKGD010000498.1 GCA_026648125.1 Bdellovibrionales bacterium
TGACCTGGATTCGACCTTATTTTGTGTGAGCCCAAGGACTCAGGCCATATTAAACTCTCTCGCCAAAGACCCTGAGCTTGTCGAGAAATTCCCCAATTTTGTTCCCCAGTTGGCTCAGCTGAAAGTGACTCCCCTGGACTGGGGAATTCGCTCCGTCCTCATTCGCCACCAAGTCCAAGGCTCATCCGAATTCTTCGCGGTGGTACGAGAAAAATGGGCTGAGCTCTTTTTTAGTAGTGACCATCTCTTAATTGATAAGCCTTACCCGGGTGCCGTTGAATTCGTCACACATCTCTCTCAATTTGGTGTGGAAATTCGCTATTTAACAGGTCGAGATCGCCCCCGAATGGGAGATGGCACCATTCAAAGCCTCAAGAAACATGGTTTTCCCCTTGTCAGCTTAGATCATCTTCATATGAAACCCGATTCTACTCGACACGATGCGGAGTTCAAAAGAGATACTCTTCAAGGATTAGTTGGCTCCTCCCGCCAGACTTGGTTTTTTGAGAATGAACCCGTTATCATTAATTTGGTTCAAAGAGACCTGCCAGATTTGCAGATTATCTTTATGGATAGTGTACACAGTGGAAGAGAGCAGCCGCCGGAGAATCTTCCGCGACTGCAAATGACTTTTGAAAGAAACAAAAAGGATTAGTTGATGCCTCTTCATATTGTCGCAACACCAATTGGTAATGATGAAGACCTCAGTGCAAGGGCTGTGCGTCTACTTCGTCTCTGTCCCATCATTATTGGGGAGGAATACCGTGAGGTCACAAGTCTCCTCAAAAAGATCTCCGCAGGCCCCAAGCAAATCGAATTACTCAATGAACACAGTACAGAGACGGATGTAAAACGCCTGGTGGAGTTAGTACGAAATCAGGAGGCCGCTCTCGTTTCTGATTGTGGAACGCCCGCATTCTGCGACCCTGGTGCCAACTTGGTTCGAATCGCTCGCCAAGAAGGGATAAAGATTCATTCGGTCCCTGGCCCTTCGAGCTTGGCTGCTTTTATGAGTATCTCAGGAGTTCGTCTTGATCATTTTTTGTTTCGGGGCTTTTTGCCAGCAAATCGTGAAGAGCGAGTCCGCGAGTTAAAAGCACTCCAAGCAGAGCCAAAGGCCATCATATTGTTAGATACACCCTATCGGCTCGGGCGGCTGCTTGATGATATTGCTCAGAATATGCCAGATCGAATTGTCACAGTGGGAATGAATCTAAGTCAGATGGATGAAGCCGTGTTTACCGGACCCGCAGGTAAGTTAAATGGCATTCTGAAAGACAAAAAGGGCGAATTCCTTTTACTCCTTCACGCCACCAACAAACCTGCTTCGGTCAGAAATTCGCGACCTCGAAATTATGGCTCTCGCGATCGCAAGAAATCGAGAAGAAAATAACGGTCAAATTTTGGGTTTAATCTCGTCCACCGCTCTCCCGTACCTAACTCTTGGCGCATAAATTCGATTACCGTATTTATTTTAGAATCAAGTTCGTCGATCATCGCCACCACCATAGCCTCGATGAGAGCCGGCTCCTTCGGGGAACCATATTCGTACTTACCATGATGTGAAAGAACAATATGCTTAAGCACATCTTCCTTTTTGCGCTCAAAATCCGGAATCTCCTTAATTAACCGATCAATGAGCTCACAAGAAAGCACCATGTGCCCGACCAATCTTCCTCGATCTGTATATTTGATACCGTCTTCCAAAGAAAGTTCCCATATCTTTCCCAAGTCGTGAAAGATCGCACCAAAGAGGAGAAGGTCGCGATTAAGGAAGGAGTAATGGCCGGCTAAAAAGTCCATAATTGAGCAAATCGAAACAATATGTTCGAGTAATCCACCCATGTAGGCATGGTGAATCGTCTTTGCCGCCGGCGCTCGCAATAAGAGACCATGCACTTCCTCATCAGAGAGAGCCAATTCAGTCAACTTTCGAATCTGATCATCCTTCATAGATTTCACGAAACCCAAGAGCCGGGTGTAAAGTTCCTTCGGATCCTCCATGGTTTCCCTCACAAAATCTTTGAGATCGACCTGAGTTCCATCACTCTTAGAAATCTCATTTACGATCAACTGCTTTCGATTCTGATAAGTCTGAACAACGCCCTTTACTCTAACAAAGTCTCCAGGCTCAAAGGCATTAATCCAATTTTCAACTCCATCCCAGATGCGAGCATTGATCGCT
>JAPKGD010000499.1 GCA_026648125.1 Bdellovibrionales bacterium
GAAAATCCCTTTTTGATTGCTCGACTCACCTTTACAAAGTGGAGTTGATGCGGGGGCAAAGACTTTTCAATGAGCGCTCAAAGTTTCTTGGAGAAGTTCACGCAATGCTCAAAGAGGTACAGGGCACACCTCCTGGAGAACAGAGACAAAAGAAATTGGATGAGTTGAATGAAAAGCACTTTCCGCGCTCGAAATTCCGCTTCGACCAGCTCTATGTCGACGGGTATAAGCTATCTCAATATGATTTCTTGAATTGGGTAAAAGAGAAGGTTGAAAGCGATGTCTTTGCCCAGCCGACGGAGCAGGAACGCCAGGTCTTTGGCAGTGAAATTTCAAATTTGATTAAACCTCGGGCTGTTCGAGTGAGCATGCCACCGGGCATTGAACGTATGGATTTTGTGGTCAAGGGTGAGCACGAGACCATACAGTATACAGAGAATCCCCAGGAGTTTATCGAGCAGGGACTTAAGACCCTTAATGGTAAGGCGGGATCCTATGCCGAATGGCAAACTCAGGCAGATCAGCTGGCAACATTTAAGGACTATGTTGAGACTTTGATTGCTCTTTATCTCAAGGGTGATGTCCAGGATCCCATGGAAGTTTTAGAGGCCTTCCGCAGAACGGCGGAATTGGCTGGGATGAATGCATTTGATGTGCAGGCGGCCAATTCATTGGGTCTTGATGGTCGAATTGGCTTGGAAAGGCTCGAGGGATTTTTACTTGAGCCAGTGACGCTGAAATCCCAACCTGTACTGAGATGGCTGATGAAGAGAATCTACGAAGGTGCTGGATTTGGACTTGGTGCCAATGGTCTTCTTCAGGGCGGCCAGGTCCTCGCAGATATGTTGGTTACCGAGGGCGTGATTATTTTTGATCCCGGACAGGGGTTTAAGAACGTTCTTACGGATACTTACGGAAAGCCCATCAATCGGATTTTGAGTCGATCGAAGGAATTGTTTCAAAAAGCCTCAACACTTGAGGATAAGAGTGAATGGAAAAAGCTTTATCACATGAAACTGCGAGTAGAAAACGGACATCCCCTCTCACTTGCCGACGTTCCTGGCCCAGATGGACTGGTCTTGGTGGATCAGCAAATTGCCGATGACCTCAAAATTGGAAGTGAAGACTTTTTGAGAAAGACTGATCGCATCTTTGTGGAAAGGGTTGGCGGGGGTAAGTGATGCACGCGAACCTTCTGGGCCGATTAGTCCTGGTGATACTTTTCTTCAGCGCGGCTTCCAGCGGCGCTGTGGGAACTTCCTTGGCAAACTTGGCCCAAAATACGGAGG
Source organism: Bdellovibrionales bacterium (assembly GCA_026648125.1). Taxonomy (GTDB): domain Bacteria; phylum Bdellovibrionota; class Bdellovibrionia; order Bdellovibrionales; family UBA1609; genus JAIBAM01. Next base: position 1,290 of record JAPKGD010000499.1, read on the forward strand.
AGGCTTCCCGGACCTGGTCGGCCGCCGCCGGCTACGGTGTCTCGACGGATTTGGCTGATTCTCTGTCACCTCGCCTTTACTTTCAAAGCTTGGATGCCAGTGCAACTTACCGTTGGAAAGATCGTTGGTCAGCGACAGGCGGACTCATGCTTTCGTTTACGACTCTGGACGGAAAAGTGGATAAGCTACAGGAAGATACGGTTTACGATTCCACCGGCGCTTCACCCATTTTATCACTGAACTATTTGCCAGATCCCGCTATGCCCTCTCCATGGTTCGCAAACTTGACGGGCATGGCCTTGTTGGATTCGGCAAGTCAGCGCGAGGGATATCTTGGGGTGTGGAGCTTGACCGGCGGTGGTGCATGGTCCTTTTTTAATGATCAATTGACGATGACACATGCTCTTACGGTTTCTGAAGTTCTCAACCAATATGAAACGTCCTCCGTCGGAACTGCCAATCCAGGAACTTCGGTTTCTTACGGTTTGAACAACACAATTTCTGTCAGTTCCATTTTCTCTCTGACTTTAGGTTTTGGAATCAAGCAGACCCGATATTTGGACGGAGTTTGGGATTATGCATACTCAACCTCGGTGGCTGGTGTTTTTGCAAAGGACAATTGGAGCTGCAGTTTGAGTACGGCAAACGGCGGCTATACGGACGAGGGAAGAGTTTCGCTTTGGTACGTAGACCAATATCGACGGCTAGTTACCCTTTCATTTGGAATGCAATTTTAGGAGGGCAAAGTGAAATTATATTTAGCTCTCCTCCTCATCGCAACATTTGGATGCGTTGAAAAGGGCAAGCCCACAAGACCCCATGAATCCAATCAGGTTAAATCCGATTGGAATCAAACGCAGTCCCAACGCTCAGATCAAGGTTCACCAGTA
>JAPKGD010000005.1 GCA_026648125.1 Bdellovibrionales bacterium
TAAAATTAAAAATTAGATTTGGAAGGATGAATAAGTGCCGTCAGCGTCATTCAGTTCAAGCAAATCACCGTTTTCAAGGTCAAAGTAAATTCCCGCAAGAAGCAATTTGTTTTGGCTTATTGCTTCATTAACAAAGGGGAAGGATTTTAAGTTCTCTATTGAGATCCGAATGCTTTCTAACTCACATTGGCGCCACAAGGCGCCCTGGTCCCCACCACCAACGGCAGCAAGGGCCCGTTCTTTGGCTCGATCTGCAATGGCGACCCACTGCCTTACAAAACCCCCGGCCTTAGTTTCTTCGGGAAAGAGAAGAGCTCGAATGCCGCCACATTGGCGATGACCTAGTACAATGATGTTTTCAACCTTGAGGTTCACAACTGCAAACTCAATGGCCGCGCTCACGCCGTGCCGTCCCCCATCAGGCTCAAATGGTGGAACCAGATTGGCTACATTTCTTACGATAAATAGATCTCCAGGGCTGGCTGAGGCCAGCTGGGCTGGATCAACGCGGGAATCTGAACAGCCAATGATGAGCGTCTTTGGGCCCTGCCAGCCATTGGTGAGCTGCAGATAGGGCGAGCCCTCTTTGTAAGCTTGGTTCCGAAATTGCCTAAACCCAACTAATAATCGGGCGATTTCCTTTTTTGGCATAAAGGGGGAATATCTCAGTTTTCCCTAATTACCAAGCTTCAGTTCTGCTGAACCTCATATCCTGGAGCGTCGTTCTGGCTGATGGTGTATTTAAAGCTGTCTAGATCTGAAGCTAAGTCTGCAATGAGATGGATTCTGGGCTGATCTGAGCTGTTTTCTACCCCGTGAAGATTGCAGTTCAAAAGCTGGCACAGGTAACCCTGGGGCATATGCATAGGAACAGTACCTTCTGGGCCCGAAAACACGACCCCCGGGTTGGTGATCACTGGAACATGAAACCGATAATAGGAGCGAAAGTAGGTACCCGGGTCAACATGACTGGGAACATGACCGCCTGGGCTCATTCTAACCAACATTATGCGCCCCGTCTGCGTTCCCTCAATTTGCTTTAATGTCCAATCCACCACTTTGTTTAAAACTGGAAAGAGTGGCCGAGCCCTCGTGTCAATGCAGTCCAAAATTTCCGAATGTGCCGCCACAGTCTGGGGTGTACCAAGCGGAATATTGTGAACTCTCAGGTGAAGGGTGTCGCAACTTGAAAATACGGGATTCGCCTTTCTTCGATCGGGAACGGGAAGATTGTTCCAGTCAATTGAAGTAACCTCCGCTTGCAGAGACTCGAAGAGGTCATCAGGCAATTTTGCGATGACGCGCACATGGGGTGCCACTCTAGAAAGCCCCTTTCACCCAGTCCCGCAAAGCTTTTCGCGACTTTTCCCAGGTGTAAAACATATGCCCTCCGCTAAAGTGCTTTAACCAAATGTTTTGGCGCTGCTCAGGCAAAAGCCGCATTTGCTCCACCAACCGCTCGGAAGAATAATAGGGCGTCACCATATCGTAGTAGCCATGGGTAATTAAAACCTTCATCGAAGGATTCATACTCATTGCAAAACGCAGATCATCCGTCGCTCCTACATTGAGATCAAACGCATGCTTTTGGTCGTCTCTCTTCCAAGTTGTGTTCACTTCCATGCTCAGCAAATCGTAAATGCGATCTGTCTCTATTCCAATCTCCCGTCGCAAAAGGTGATTAATTCCGCTGGCAAATATTCTTTCAATTCCTGTGAGTGTCGGATCCGGAGCCTCATGCATCTCTCGATCTGGAAAGGGATCAATCGCAGTTACGGTGGCGTCATAAAAACCTACAACTAATCGACTTTCCTTAAATAGCTCCCTCGCAAACCGCCAAAAAGGAATACGTCCATGCGCACGAATCACCAAATCAGGCGGTAATCCTAGAAAATCGGCTGTGCGTGTGAGCACTTTTTCGAGCTCCTGTCCCGCATGTGCGCCACTCATCACTAATACATGAGCCAAATCTCTTGAGGCAAAGAGCTCGATTTGTGATCGAATATCCTCTATCGATTGATTCATTTTAAATACTCGAGACTTGCCATGATACACGGCCGCCAAGGCCATGGTACAGAAAGTATCAATCGAGTGGAGAACATCGTAATCCGATCGATTCAGTAAAGACCACTCCAACGCGGGAGAAATCGCAATAGCCGCTATGAGACCGACCCCATGCTTTTCCTGAAGTCGACGGGCCAACTTAGCTGTTCGAAACCCCCCGTAGCTCTCACCAGCAATGGCCACAGGCACATGCCAAAGTTTGTGCTTTGACAAAAAGCGCTCTATAAATTCGCCAAACGAATCTAGGTCACGATTGAGCTGATAATACTCCTTCTCATCGACCGTTTTTGAGGGATCCTTTTTTTCTTTATCGCCAGGTTTCTCTTCCGTCTCAATAACTCGACTAAATCCGGTCCCAACAGGATCAATAAATACAAGATCTGTAAACTCAATCCAGCTTTCGAGATTAGATACCATTTTTGCCGGTGGCGGTGGCAATTTACCGTCCGGTTCAAAATAAACTCTTTCTGGACCAATTCCACCAATATGCAGATAGGCCGAGGCAGCCCCAGGACCTCCGTTGAAAACAAAAGTGATCGGCCGTGGACTCTTCGCTTCAACTTGTCGATAGTAGGTGTGAAAGATTTCAGCCGCCGGCTTCTCCTTCTTTCTTAAGACCAACCACTCGGCACTCACTTCTAATCGATGCTCATTTCCATCCGGGCCACGCCAGCTCATCTCGCGACGATTTCCTTTTGGGGCCTGGTATTCCTTTTTCTCGTCCGCTTTACCTGGAGATTTGCCTGGGGTTTCTGGATGAGATAGTTCTGACATATTTTACCTCTCTCGCGTTTGACCTATAAGACTTATACTCCCTCTGCGGACCAAAGAAATTCATTTTTACACGAAACTAAGGATATTTAGCCTCAATGTAGCTAGATCGCCGCAGCCTATCTGAAAAATAATGCTCGAAGCGATTGAAGGTAGGACTCGTGCCAAAGAAGGGTATTTTCACCTTGGAGATCACGCGAAAAGTCTTTGAGCCAATAGTGAGGCACTGAAGCATTGAGATGGTGCTCGGCGTGAAAATTAATATCCAAGGGCAAAAGAAGCCACATATAAAACTTTGCACCTACCACTGTGCGGCTGGCACCACCTTGGCGCCCCTCCTTGATCGGGCCATGCTGCAGGCCACCCATCAGCAAAACGTAGGGCTGAGTCAAACAAAGTATTGGCAGAATATAAAAGAGGCCATAATCAGCCAGAATCCCGAGTTGGTAAAAGCCCCAAACTACAAAACTGTGAAACAGAATGAATTCAAAAAAATCTCCTTTGGCAAGAGCACTCAGAGATTGGGCAATACCCCGCCCCTTCTCCCTCAAAATTTTAATCAGTTCAGGGAAATCCGTATAATAGAGCAAAAATTCATGCAGCGTCTGAAAAGTTAGCACTCGCCAGAGCGTCCTAAATAAATAGTTTTGAAAACTCTGAGGATAAGGGGAATAGAGATGGAGATCGGGATCCCATTTTTTGGATCCAATAGAACTATGATGTAAGAGATGTAACCTTCGATATTTGGAAAATGAAATTCCTGTCGGAAAAGCACAAAAATATCGTCCAAAAAAGTCATTCCAGTATCTGTTCTTGAATAACGTACCGTGCAAACCCTCATGGCAAAGGAGCGACAGGGCTAGCACTCGGTTGGCAATAAGAATTGCGGAGATCGGATAAAACCACCATGACACCCCCTTTACGAGCCATATCGCCGCGCCAATGACAATCCAACAGGTCATGATGTCGTAAAGCCCTCTCCATGGCAAAATAGGGTATTTTGACCGAGCTGTCGGCGCAGCACCACTCATCGCACGACTCCGAAACACGAATCGGGAAATTCATTAGCGTCGATTGATATCCTCCAAACTGCCGAGCTATTCTGCTTACAGGCTAGACTGAGAGAGTAATTCACTCCAGTTCGGGTTGGAACATGAACTCTGCATCCCAAATCTGAGGCTACGACAACCACATCACTTACAACTGTTCGCCTCATCTTATACTTAAAAACCTCACAGACGTCCGGATTATCAAATTCAATCCTGTATCCGTTTTTAACATGTTCTAAACGCTGGCCCGAAAACATAGTAAAGCCAATTGGAGAAGGAGCTCCCGCCCAACCCCAAAAGAAGCTTATGCACATGAGCATAGGTACCAGCCAAAACTGCAAGGTCCGCTTGAGTAGAATGCGACTTGCAATTTGTTGAGTCTCTGGGGCCACCTTGATCAACTGCCCCAGACGACATCCGTGAAGCCAAAAAATGCCTCCCGCCCCCAAAACACCAGTCCAAATCGCAAAATCTTTCATAAACCAATTGTTGAATAAAAAGGCTCCAACAATCCAAAGTGAAGTGGAGGCTAATCCTATTGACCATCTGGATTTCCTTAATCGGGCAAAAAAGCTTTCATCCACCAAACAGCTTAGCGGAAAGAAAAACAGTCCAACAAACAGAACGGGAGGATGAATAAGGGACAAAAAACCCAAAAATATCATTGCCATGTGAGAAAATAGGATAGGTCGAAAATAAATTCCTAATCCGACAAGAAGCTCAAAAACAACCGACGTAAGCGCCGAAACTTTGCGAAACCAATCTTGCTTAAAAGGATTTAGTGAGTCTTCAGAATAGAATCCCCATTTATTCAAGAATACGGAGAAGTCCCCCCTTTGCGAGAACTCGATTCCGCTCAAATAGTTTAAATTTATTTTCTGAAGTGCCGACAAAAGAAACACGAGGGCAATAAACTCTAATGCCAATACGGATCTCATTTGGTCATCAGCCCGCGCAACAAAATAGGTTAAGAGGTTTAGATATACCAAGGGGAGAGTAAAGGCGCCCATATTTGAATAGGAGGTCAACCAAAATACGAGAAGTGTACCAGCGGCTATTAAGTTTAGACTCTTTGAATTTCTTAGAAAGACTAGGCTTAGAGTAAAGCCAAGGACCAATGCCGAAAGAACAAGCGAGTTATATTCACTGGGCCATCCCGTCCACAGTGGAATCTTAATTTCTGCATCAAAAAGATAGCGCCTTAAAACCATCGCATAGGCTAAACCGACACTCCCCGCGCGCAGGACAGCCATTCGACTGAGTTCAGGTAATGCCCAATATGTCTTTAGGACATTTGCAAAGCGGTTCATGCAAATATCATAGGCCCAGAGCGCTCGCCTGTCGACGAGCCAGGACCTCAACCACTATTTTATCTTGCGCACCGTAAGCAAAATCGATTTAAAATACAGAGATGGTCACCTTGATTCTCCAAATTGTTCTTTTGACGAGTGCCGAGTTCTTCATCCCAGCTGGGTATCGGTATTTTTCAGGTTACTTCCCCAGCAGCGAGGGCATGATTTTCGGCCTCACGATGGTGCCTTGCGCAATCCTCATTGCTCGCCTCATTCCACGAGAGAACCGACCTTATTTTTACGCCCTTGTTCCCGCCCTCTTGGGAGTGAATTTGGTGAGTTGGGGCGCTTTAGGCTTAGGCTCTCTTTTTTTTTCTGGATTTCAAAGCGTAGGCTCGCAAGCGGCTGGCTCACTCCTGTTTTAATAGGTCTCATTTTAATACTGATTGGCATCTCCACCTATCTTATCTACCTCGACCGAAATGCCCCATTTTCTTGGCTTTGGATTTCGTTGCATGTGACTTGGGGATTAAAGTTGATCGCATGGGTCGTTACGACAAGAGTGTATAGACATTCCTACACGGTTGCCCAATTTATAGAATTCTTCTTCCACCCCGCATTCTTTGTTTTTACAAATGATCTTAACGTTCTCACTCCGCGACGCTTCTTTTCCAGCGCTTCGAACACTGATAATTTCTCTCCTCGCCAGGCGAAAAGCACTATTCTCCAGACGCTTATTGGCCTTCTTCTCCTTCTCGCATACGGGCTGGTGCAAAATCTCTATTTTAAAAATCTAGAGCAAATGGGATTTCTCGGAACACCTTGGATCGGGGGAGCTGTCAGCATAGCGACGGCAATTCTATTTCATGCCGCCAATGTCTACATACAAGTCTCCTTCTTGGCGCCATCGGGTTATCTCATACCTGTTGATATGAACCGACCTTGGCTTGCCATCTCGCCTACAGACTACTGGCGAAGAATGCACTTTTATGTGCGCGAATACGTCTATGAAATTGTCATTAAGCCGCTGATGACATGGTGGCTCCGCAAAAAAACCAGCGTCATATCTGCCAGAATCGCACTGGTCGCTTTCATTTACCTCCTGTTTACTTTTACTCAGGTGGGATATCAGCCCTACCGACAAGACCGCACCTTCCTTGTCGGCCTATTAGTAACCGCAGTCTTCGTGGCTATGTTTGCGCTTCCTGAGCTCTTGTCTCCTCGATTTCGTCGCAGGGCCTTTCTTGAACACCCCTGGTTTGGACGAATACTCACATTAACTTTGCTTTATATTGGATATGCTTTCATTTTTATGATGAGATCGGGATTTTAAATATGAAACAAACTCGCTATCCACATGTCCTCAATAAATTTTCTGAAAATCGGGCTTCAGGGCCCTATGCTGGCGAGAACAATTCAGACTGGCTCAGTTGGAAATGGCAAAACCAGGCGAACGCTTCTCAAGCTAGGTATTCGACTGTTGAGACGCCCTATTTTTTAACATTGCCCACAGATTCATCCACACCTCATTTTAAGAGCGCCGAACATGTCGAATTTCTCGCTTACGCTTGGAAGAACTCTCTGAATCTAGGCCTGGACCCACTCTCTCTAGGAACCTCGGAGAGCACCTTGGATCTCAGCGCCATGACCAGCAACCCGATGCGAATTGATGCCGCAGTGATCGATCTATTTCAGAAGTCGGGAATTACTCAGATAAATCTTGGTTTCAATCACCCTAACGAGTGCACACGGGAGGCCCTCATTGCCGCCTGGCAACTGGCGGATGCGGGTTTTATTCTAAGTAATCGCGCAACTTTACTGAAGGGAATAAACGATAACAAATTCACTCTACAAGAGCTAAACCACCGACTTCTCATGATGAGAGTCAGACCTTACTGCCTATTCTGCTATGGAAAGGACATGGAGATGAATACTCTCCTGAAGCCATCAATAGAACAAGGTATTGAGCTGATCGACTCACTTCGTGGTTGGACATCGGGACTTGCTGTACCTTTTTTAGTGGTTAAAGAGTCTCCTTTAAAACATACCCTTCATGGCCCCAATTATATAAAGAGTCAGGTTGAAGACGAATACGTTTTTAGAAACTACAAGAACGAAGAATATCCTTATCATGGCTCCTAGAATTCACCTGCACCTTCTGAAAATTGGCCTGCTCATAGGTATGGCTTTGCTCACCTATTTTGTGTCTCAGCATTTACCGTTTCGATTTTTGTTTTTTCTGCCACAAGGACCGAGCCAGAAATTTATGGGCTCAATTGCGCTGTTGCCGCTCGGTCTGGCTTTCTTACTTACAATTGAAGTTTTTATTGCCTCAGAAGTATTTCGACAAAGGATGAGGGTTCTCGCATTTGGAATCTTATTCTTTGCCATTATGCCGAGTCTATTTGATTCCGCAGCCCTCTTGGCAATTACCTGCATAACCTTTTTAGCTGGTCGAGTACGGATTAGGAAAAGCTTTGATTATGCGCTTTCTCTTGGCTTGGGCGTAATTTTTCTTATTGCGCCTCTCGCCCTCGGCTACCAACACGTCAATAACACTCAAGGGTCCATTTGGTTAATTGTGATATTCAAAATGTGCCTGGCGCTTAGACTTGTTTCATATTTGGTTGAGACAAGAGTTTACAATAGACATGGTGAGCGAAATTTTTGGGATCTACTTGAGTTCGCGTTGTGCCCAATCTTTTTTGTTCTTCCCGGCCACATTCAATTGTTTAGATATGGATATTTCTTAGAATCCAGGTCTCCGGCACGGGAGCCCCCAAAGTCGCTTCTACCAGTTTTAGGGATGACCATCTGGGCCCTTTTTCTGATGGCTCTCTTTTCTTGGGGCATCTCCTATTACTGGGCAAATTTGAATCCAAAATTGGAGCTGAATTGGAGTGGAAGCCAATTTGCTTTACACTCTTTGGCCGGTCTGTTTTGGCTTTTTATGGTCTACTTTGAACAGGCCGGTGCTATGTCCTATCAAGTGGCTCTCGCAAGACTCCTCGGTTATGAAATTAAATATGATATGCACTGGCCCCTACTTTCGCGCTCACCGCTCGATTATTTGCGAAGACACAGTTCTTATGTTCGAGATTATGTGGTGGAAATTGGGCTTAAGCCATCTGTCACATGGCTACTACGCAGGGGCGTTTCGCCTTCGTGGGCGGGTCCATTGATGGCGATTTTTGCCTACGCCGTGTTAGTAGGCGCACAGTCTGGGCCTCGGGCTGATTTTTATCGGCCTGGCCTAATGACGCTCGCCATGATTTTGAGTTTGGCTGTTTTTATTCTACTTCCAGTGCTCAAGGGCCTCCTTCTTCAAAAAATGAGTAAGATCAACAAACCAATCGATTCCCTTGCCAGGCCCATTGCCCATAAATCTCTTCGAAGCTGGGAGTGGCATGATTACTTGGCATGGATTCTGACTCTAGGACTTCTTGTGGCGAGTAAAGCCCTGATCAATTTAGCCGCCCTCTATTCGATAAGACATTAAAGTTCTATTGACCCAACTCGCGATCATTTAGACAATAATGCGAGCAGAAAATGGATAAGTTTTTTTTTATTTAAATATTTCTCGGCAAACCTATCGCTCCGGCCAAGGAGCTTCGCAGAATATTGCTAAGCTTACTCAAATTTATGATCACTTTATGGGGCAAGATCCACTCATCCCCAACGATCTCAAGCTTCTCAGCGATCAGAAAAGCGCCCAGATCGAAGATTCTAATCATCTCCTTCATCTGATCTGGGCCATTAATGCTCTGGCTCGACATCACTGCTTTATTGAACGGGACCACCATCAAGCCCTTGTCGAAATTCTCGAGGCTTTAGATTTGGTGCCAAAATTGATTCGAATGTCTTTAGAGGAACAGAGTCGCAGCGAAGCCTCTGAAATTCCCAATGTGGAAAAATGGGCCACAGCCTATTTGCTGATGCTCAATATTTCACGCCTTTCTGGGTACTCCGGAGAATCAGACCTCTTGATCCGTCAACTCAACGAAATTGAACAGTTTCTGTCTCACCCCGAAGAAGGAGTATTTAGGAGCTTTCCTCCATCAGCCCAAGGCATATTTGATCAGCACCTCATTGATCTCAAAATCTGCCTCACCAAAGAATTTCTCACCTATTTGGCGGAAAAAATCTCTAAAACTCGCTCACGCCTCAGTCAGCAAAGGCCCAAATGACTCTTCTTGACCTCATCGAAAGAAATTCCGGGACATTAGCCTTGATCGATTACGACTCAGGAAGTGAATTTACTTGGGGCGAACTAAAGAATTTGAGCTATTCCCTCGACGGCCACCTTTCAACAATGGAGGGTCGGGTTGCGCTGCTTTGCCCAAAACAAGGTCCGCATTTTTTGGCCGCTCTCATCGGATGCTGGCGATATGGAATACTTCCGATCTTAGTGAGTGACGGCATGACCTCGGCCGAACTCCATAGACTTTTTAAAGTTATTGGCAACGCGCGACTATTGGCGCTTTGGTGCGAAGGATTATCAAATGAGTCTATACGACAGACCACCGCACAATTTTTAAAGCTAAAGCTGGACTCTGGTTCTGATCAAAAAATTGAAGCTCAATGCACCTTAAGTGAAGACCATCCCGCCTTAGGACTTATGACATCAGGAACTCGTGACGCGCCAAAGGTCGTCGTCTTTTCACATCGCAATTTAGTAGAATCTGCCAAAATAGAAGTTAACAACGATTCCTCTTTTGGGAGTTTGCCCGTTTTGAATCTTCGCCCTCCATTTACTTCAGGAGGATTAAACTCGTTATGGCCCTGCCTACTCAGTGGCACGGCGATAGTCACCTCTGATGATTTGAGACAAAAGCCTTTGGCCAGGTCCTTGGCAAACCTTCTACAAAGTGTGAAGCTGAATTTGGCGATTATGTCCCCGGCCTATATTCAAGCCTTAGCCGCACAGGAATTCTCAACTCCCCTGAGCCCTGAATCACTGAAGCTCTACTTTGGCGGAATGTCTTTAGGTTCTAAAGCCCTGAGCTGGTTGCGAAGAAATAATTTTAATCCCTGTATGCGCTATGGAATGACCGAAATTGGGCATATTGTTTCTAAAACTGAACTCACTGACCCGTCTGTCCATAATATTGAGCCCAACAATATGGGTCGGCCCTATAGGGGAATTGCGATTCGTGTAACCGACGATCACCTCAGTTTTCAATCGCCCGGAGTCGCTTCGTTTCAATTTGTCGATGGTCAACGCATTCCCCTCAGCGAGGGCGGCTGGTGGTGCTCGGACGACCGTGGCTCTCTCAAATCTGATGGAAGTATTCTCTTAACAGGAAGAGAGCATGAAATTATCGCAGTCCGAGGGTTTCGCTTCCACGCTGGCGAAGTCCAAGATCTCATAATGAATTCCGATCTGATTGAACAAGCTTTTGTTTTGGGTGTTTCAGATGCATTGGACGGTCAAACCCCCGTCGCATTCTGTGTGCTTTCTTCTCGAGCGAATGATCAAGGCCACTGCCGGCGTGAGCTGCAAAAGATTTTGGAGAAACATCTCTCGCCACCAAAACGGCCAAAGCACTATATTTTTCTTGAGAAGTTGCCCTATCTACCCAATGGAAAAATTGATTTAGCGGCGCTAAAAAAACTGACGAAGAATTTTAACTGAACTAAAAAAGTTCAATTTTTCCACCACCAGGCGTGTCTACCATATAGTGAGGAAGGGAACTATCTTTAGACCAATCGAATTTCTCTCGCAAAGACCTAAGGATTCCTAAATCGTCGCTAATCTTAGTGCGAAAATGAGAGGTCCCATAAGTGAGATCACAATGGTAAATATAGTAAGGTTGAACTCCCATGAGGAGAAGCCTCTGATTGAGTTCTCTGAGGGTTTCTACTTTGTCGTTGATACCCTTAAGCATAACGGTGTGATTGTTTACCTGTATACCCGCGCGTCGCAATTTTAGACACGCCTGTTGTGCCTCTAAAGAACATTCAACGGGATGATTGAAATGCGTATGAACGTAGATTGGATGAAACTGTTTAACTATTGAGACAAGTTGATCCGTCACGCGAAAAGGCAATGTGACAAGATTTCTCGTCCCCAGTCGAATAATCTCCACATGCTCAATGGAACGCACCTTATCAAGCAATTCACCTAAGGCGTCGTTCGAGAGCGAAAAAATATCTCCACCACTTAAGATCACCTCGCGAATTTGCTTAGTGCTTCGGATATAATCTACCGCCTGACTAATTTGCTGGCTTCGCAAGGCTGTCGAGGCATCGCTCACCTTTCTTTTTCTCGTGCAAAAGCGACAATAAACAGCACAGTGATGTGTGGTATAAAGCATTGCTCGATCAGGATATCGGTGCGTCAGGCCAGGCACCGGCATCATTGACTCCTCTTTGGGAAAATCAATCAATTCAAAATCGAGCTTTTTATTCTCGAGGCTCGAGGGAATGGCCTGCTTGCGAATCGGACAGTTGGAATTCGCCATCTCGATGAGTGAAAAATAATAGGGGGTTATCGCAAAATCAAAATCCGTTTGGGTACGGGCAATGTCTTCGAGATCGACCTGAAACTGGGAGTCAACTTGAGAGATTCTTTTAAAATCGTCTAGTTTAGTGATTCGATTTTGCAGTTGCCAGGTCCAAGACTCCCATTGCTCCTGAGGCGTTTCTATCCACGCGGGATGTGGTCTTGTAGGACGAAATTCATACTTTGACATGACCTAAGTATACTCGTCTTTTTGTCACACCTTAACAAGGACAATTTGACCCCAGTCCCCTGCTTACGCCATTATTAGCGCATGGACGACTCGCGCCTATTGGAACAGATCACTTCTCATCTCGAAAAGCACCGCCTCAAATTTCTTCCAGATACAGAACTCTCCTCTATTGAGGTGGTTCTTGCCGCGGTAGAGATAGAGCGACTCTTCAATATTCAATTTATGCTAGATGAGATCATCATCGATAATTTTTCCTCACCGGAAAAAATCTTAGCCCTGGTTAAATCCAAATTATCACAGCCTTAAGAAAATTACCCCTTAAGTAGGGGGCCCACAATTTCTCGGGTTTCCGCATCTTTCATGCGAAAGAGCTGGCGATCCAAATAATAGTGCGAAAACGAAATGGCTGTAGAAATCGCAGTCAATGCAGCCACCCAATGAGGCAGTGGCGCACGCTCGCTCAGATAGGAAAATCCCGATGTTCTTATAACACCCATGCCGATGACTAAAAGCAAAAGGACCGCGGAAATCGTAATGTTTAAAATTTTGTCCGCGGAGAGAATTCTGCGAGAAATAAAAAGATATTCAATTCCATGAATTATCCGAGTGGCAAAAACCGCCATCATTGAGATAAAACTCAAAGCCCAAATAAGAAATCGTACATAGAAAAGTCCCTTTGTCGCCCTTAATTCTTTAGGAAGGCTGATCGTCCCACCCATCAAGAGTAAAAATAAGAGTCCTAAAGTCCATGCGACAAGAACCTCTAGGCGAATCGAACCTATTTCAGGAAATCGCTGTGCCAAAAGTCCATTCCAATTAAAAAATAGCGCCACCAACCCAATGAGGGTCAGGCCCAAAAACCAGCCGTAAATCGATCGCTCTCTTTTTTCGACCGCTTCAATCTTGCGATTTCTCCTACCCGCGTAGTTATAAAGAAGAGAAATTCCATAAGACTGGGCCAAAGCATGATGCGCGGGAATAAGGAGATTAATGAAGGTGAATAACGTATATATCCACGGGCTCTTTGAGTATGGAGCCAAAACAAAATAGAAGGCCAGTGCGAGCCCCCCAGTTAATAGCAAATTGTTCCTCCAAAACTTGCCCACGCCGCCTCTTCGTACCATCCAAACTTTGAGTTGGGGTGACGAAATCAACATCATGTAGGTAAAGGCATTGTGGGTAACATTTAAAAGGACAACATCAATTAAAAAATTGATAGTCCAACGATCAAATACATAGATGAAGTTCCTTGAGAAAAATATGTCATAGCCAATAGCGATAAGGAGCGCTATCGGAAGACCGAGGTGAATAACCTCCTCCCATTTCTTAAACAAACCCGCATGAATGGCCGAATTCTTCATAGTCCCTTATTCTTTTCCAGAAATGACGAAAGATCATACCTTTTTATCTGCTGGAAGGGGCCCTTTGCGCCGCTGAATTGTTGGGGCACCAATTTCCAAACTTGATTTCCACTCTTATCAAGTTCGATTCCTCGAGGAGCTTCGTTAAAATCATTATACAGAGTATGACCATTGGGTAGTAACTGAACCCCGCCGCGCTTTTCCATATAAAAACTGGTGCTCGGCTTAGCCTTATATTCCCAATAAATTTTTTCCGATATAGGATTCATTTGCAGGAGGCGAGAGTACCTCCGGTTGGGAGTGCCATTGTCGTAAATCAAAAGTCGATCGGTCCCTTGAAGAACCTGAACATCATGCAACATGGTCCAATCTTCTCGAAGAATTGGGCTTTGCCATAAGACCGACTTAAGATCTGCATTGAGAACAAAGGTGATCATTAAAGAGATATCGTTGAAGATAAAATTGCCCTTTTTAAAGGCGCTATGCCTGCTCCCCAAGATATTCTCTGGAATTTCGTAAAAGGAATTGGTGTGAGAAAACTCCCAAGATACCCCGGGATATGTGGCTTTGGACCAAATCAACGGAAATCGCCTCGCTTTGGCGTTGGCCCATCGCTCTTTGGGAAATGCTTGGGCGTGATCAAAGAGCCGATATTCATTTAGAATTTTGCCCGATAGATCGACGATGTAATAGACGTCGGATCGAAATAGATCTTTTTTGTCCTTTGAGAGTGACCTTGTTTCACTTCCTAACACTAAAATTCTCTTGCCGTCTAAAGACAGATTCATTTGGTGATGAGGGAAAAGCGCCCTTCTCCAAATGACTTTACCGCTTTGATCGTAAAGAAGTAGTTCAGACTTCTGTGCCGACACAAAACGTCCGTCATCCAAAAAAATGCAAAATTCACCGGGATAGCGGCGCAAAATTTCGCCTTTCATATCAAAAATCTGACAATCAATGACATTATGAATCGGCTCTTGCGACGCCTCGAGAAGGCATGAGTAAATCAGAGCCCACGCGAACACCGTACAATTGGCGAGTCCGCGGCCAACTTTCCAAAATGTCCTCAAGCAATTCATAAGCAGCCACCTAAATCCCTATTCTAAAACAATTATTTGTGAATACAATAAGTTGAAACTCCATGTTGGGCGAGGGACGTCAGTTTGAACTCTTTAGACCGAAGGACCTTCTTAAAATTGGCAAACCTTTATGCACTTGGAGCTGCCACTGGCTGTTCATCTCTTTCTTCCAAATCTAAAGCGAGCAAAAGAGAACCCGAGACCCGGATTTATGTCGATGACGTTTTTCTAAAACATTCGTTTCCGGGGCACGCGGAAAATCCATATCGTGTTGAGGGCGCCCTGATATGCCTTCAAGGAGACCAATGTTCGATTCAGAACTTTACTCATGCAAATTTTGAAATACGTAACTGCCTTCAGGCCTCCGACGAGGAACTACTTCTGGTTCATACACAAAGATATATTCAGACCGTGAAAAATCTCAATAAATCGGGACAGACATTAAGCTCTTCTCGTTGGGCTCCCTATGGAGGACCTTTTGCTTTTGAAGCAGCAGCCAAAGCCAGCGGAGCCTGCATCGCCCTCTTTAAGGACATTGCCGTGGGTGCTTCAAAGAACGGATTTGCGATTGTACGGCCTCCTGGGCACCACGCCCATGCAAATCACTCCGATGGTTATTGCCTTTTTAATAATATCGCGGTTGGAATAAGGACTCTTCTTAAGAACTCCCCCCTTCGCATTGCGATTGTCGATTTTGATGTGCATCATGGTGATGGAATTGAGGATGTTTTCTATGAAGACAGCAATGTTCTTTATATCTCTACCCACCAAAATGATTGGCCCTATACGGGAAAAATAGACCGTCTCGGCCAAGGCGCCGGTGCCGGCTTAAACATGAACATTCCTCTTCCCTATGGCACGGGAGACACTGGATTTCAGCAGATCTTTAGCAAACTCATAGTTCCAAAAGTTGAAAGATTTAGACCCGATTTTTTAGTTGTGGCCGCGGGTTACGACGGTCATTGGAAGGATCCTCAGGGTTCTCTGGCATTATCTCTAAAGGGATTGCACAACATATCTGAGAATTTGATTTCGCTCGCGGATAGAAGTTGTGGTGGAAAAATAGCTTTTGTTTTGGAGGGA
>JAPKGD010000050.1 GCA_026648125.1 Bdellovibrionales bacterium
GACACTGTCCCGCCGCGGCGGGCTGATGTCACTGACTTCTGATAAGGAATATGTAATCTGTAGAGGGTGGCGCTATTCCTGCTGCTCTGAGGAGTTTGGCTATCTGTCCGCAAAAGAGGGCAGCTCAAGAAATTCCGCTCCAGGATCTAAAAATTTAAGTGCCCGCGTGAACCGACGTTGCTCTTCGGAGGTCGGAACAATCACGAGGTGGGGCGCACGAAGCTCTGGATAGTGGTGAAGCAAAAGTGAAGCGGCCAAAACCGGTGAGGTTGTGCCCAAAATTTCTAGAGGCTCTGCAGGGAGCCGGAACCATCGGTCAATGGAGCCATGAAGGCCCATGGACAAGGGCTCGGCGGCATGGAGGCTTGCATCTAACATGGGAGTATTAAGGAGCAGTTGCCGGGCCGGATCGCAAGCCAAAGACGCCCTTAACTCGCCGCGCCAACCGGGTCTCTCTCGTTGGAATCTTAAGTCGTGCTCAGTATATATAGGAGGTTCTTCGACACTGTGAATTTTCAACTGGCGGAGCATATATGTCCCAGCTCTTACCTGTGGTTGTGTTAGCCATTTTTGTGGCGACCTTTGGATTGTTACTGATGTTTTTGGCATCCCTTTTTGGGGCCAAAGGCAAAAAGAGCGCAACGAAACTCAGCTCTTACGAATGCGGAGTGGAAGTTGCCGCGTCCCCGACGACAAAGATTCCAATTAAATTTTACCTAACGGCGATTTTGTTCATACTCTTCGATATTGAAATCATCTTTATGTATCCCTGGGCTCTTGCCTACGGCGACTTCATAGAAGCGGGCCTTGGAATTTATATTTCCGGAGCCATGGCTGTATTCCTAGCCATATTTATATTTGGATTATTCTGGGAAATTAAATCGCGCGCGCTGGAGTGGGAATAAATATGGGATCTGACATTTTTGAAGTCAGCGTGAATTTTTTAAAGATGATCGTGATATTTTTAATGATGGTACAGCTCGTGCCATTATTAGTGTGGGTTGAACGACGAGGATCTGCATTTATTCAGAATCGATTGGGCCCAAACCGAGTTGGACCTCTGGGCCTTATGCAATTGCTCGCCGACGCGGTTAAATTTTTAACCAAAGAAGAGTTTGTACCTGCGAAGGGCTACCGTTTTCTCTTTTACACGGCTCCGGTAATCGCTCTGATTCCTGCAGCATTGGCATTTGGAGCGATTCCTTTATCGGCTCCAATTCGAGTTGAAGCATTTGAGTGGCTGGGCCGAAATTGGGGACCTTATACTTTTGCATTCCAGAGCTATGAAATCGGCATTGGAATTGTTTTTGTTTTAGGTGCCTCGTCGCTGGCGGCGTACGCACTTTTATTGGCGGGCTATGGTTCGAATAATAAGTACTCTTTGTTTGGGGCGCTGAGAGCAAGCGCCCAGACGATCTCATATGAACTGGCGCTGGGTTTGTCTTTGGTGGGCGTGCTGCTTCTTTTTAACTCCTTTCAGTTTTCTGAGATTGTGGCCCAACAAGCAGGACCCATGTCATTTCAGTTTTTGGGAAAGCAAGTCACGGTTCCCTTTCTGCCCAATTGGGGTTTTTTCTATCAGCCACTAGGAGCTGTTTTACTTTTTACGGCCTTTTTTGCGGAATCCAACCGGCTTCCGTTTGATCTCCCAGAGGCCGAAGGCGAGCTGGTTGCGGGCTACCACACGGAATACGGTGGTTTTAAAATGAACATGTTTTACATAGGTGAATATGGCCACATGATGGTGGCTTCGGCACTTATGACTACATTTTATTTTGGTGGATACACCATTTATCCTTGGCTCACCCAGGAGTCGGTATCGAGTTGGTTTTCTCAATTCACCCCGACTCAGGCGAGTTTGCTCACCGCCCTCGTATTACATTTGGTATTTATGGCGAAAGTGCTTTTATTTCTTTGGATTTTCGTTTGGGTTCGCTGGACACTTCCGCGATTTCGTTATGATCAGCTGATGGATCTTGGATGGAAAACCATGCTGCCCTGGGCGCTTGGGAACACAATTGTAACAGCCATAGTGATTTTAATTATGAGAACGAACTGGAGCGGGCAATGATGTCGCTGGGACCGGCTATGTTTTATGTTTTTGCCGCGATTTTAGTGTTTTTTGCACTTTCGGTGATCATGTCACCAAATCCGGTGCATAGCGCTTTGTATCTCGTGTTGACCATGATTTCTCTCGCCGGAGTCTACTTTCATCTAAACGCTCAGTTCATTGCTGGAGTGCAGTTGATTGTATATGCGGGCGCTGTGATGGTTTTGTTTGTGATGGTCATTATGCTCTTCGACATAAAGCAGGAGTTACGGGCATTTACAAAAGGGCTCATATCAGGTGCCCTAAAAGTAGCAAGTGCCGCCTTTGTCGCAGGATATTTGATCGGCACCTTTAAAGATGTTTCTGTTGGATCACAATCCGCGAGTCTTGCCGGGAATACGGATATCACGAAGGAGCTGGCCCTCATGCTCTACTCTAAGTATGTGCTCGCCTTTGAGGTTCTAGGATTATTGCTTTTGGTCGTGGCGGTGGGAGCCGTTGCCGTTTCGCGAGTAAAAGGGGGAACCCATGCCAAGCATTGAGAGCTTAAACCAAATTGGGCTAAATCATTATTTAGCGCTTTCGGCCATTATATTTTCCTTCGGAATGATCGGCGTTTTGATGCGAAAAAACGTGATAGTGATGCTGATGAGTATCGAGCTTATGCTAAATGCAGTGAACCTTTCTTTCATCGCATTCAGCAATTTTACAGCCAATTTAAACGGACAGATCATGGTTTTCTTTGTGATGACTATAGCAGCGGCGGAGGCTGGTGTTGGTTTGGCCATCGCAGTGATGATCTACAAGAAGTTTAAAGAGATTAATATTCGCTACTTTGAACAGCTGCGAGGATAGCTTCAATGGACCAAAATTCACTTCTTTTTGCCATTCTACTCGGTGCGCCCCTCGTGGGATTTTTCATTAATGGACTCAATTTCAGGAGCCATAATTCTAAATTGTCTGGGTCGATCGCCACGGGTGCTGCAATCATTTCATTCATTGCGGCGGCACTTTTAGTTAAGGAACTCATCCACCTGCCACCAGAAGCACGGCAAATTAAGAGTTCATTTTTCTCCTGGATGGCAGTGGGAGATTTCTCAGTCGATGCGGCCTTTTTGGTGGACGCCATCAGTGCCATCATGATTTTGGTCATTACAGGCGTAGGATCTCTGATTCATCTTTTCAGCGTCGGATACATGGCCCATGATGAAAAGCCGGCGAAGTATTTTGCTTATTTGAACCTCTTTCTCTTTAACATGTTGCTGCTGGTCTTAGGCGACAACCTCTTAGTTATGTTTGTGGGATGGGAAGGTGTAGGGCTTTGTTCTTATTTGCTCATTGGATTTTGGTACACCGACCCAGCTAAAGCTGCCGCTGGAATGAAAGCATTTATTACCAATCGTATCGGTGATGCTGGCTTTTTGATTGGTATATTTATCCTCTTTTTAACTTTTGGAACCGTCACCTTTACAGATCTACTTTCTAGACTTCCCTCCGTGGCTGAGGTGGGATGGACAGGACCAATTACTCTTGCAAGTTTGGCACTATTCATCGGTGCGACTGGAAAATCTGCTCAGATGCCCTTGTACGTTTGGCTTCCTGATGCCATGGCTGGCCCCACTCCTGTTTCGGCATTGATCCATGCTGCAACCATGGTTACCGCTGGCGTCTACATGATTGTAAGACTGAGCGGATTGTTTGTGCTTGCTCCGAATGCCATGTTGGTGGTGGCGTGTGTTGGCGCGTTTACGGCGCTCTTTGCGGCAACCATCGGACTCACTCAATGGGATATAAAAAAGGTGCTGGCCTATTCAACGGTTTCGCAGTTGGGATACATGTTCTTAGCTGCGGGAGTTGGAGCCTTTGGTGCAGCTATGTTTCACCTGATGACACATGCCTTTTTTAAGGCGCTCATGTTTTTGGGATCAGGAAGCGTGATTCACGCCATGCACGAAGAGCAAGATATCCGAAAGATGGGTGGCTTAAGAAAACAGATGCCGATCACCCATGCTACATTTTTTGTGGGCTGGCTCGCAATTATAGGCTTTCCCATGCTCAGCGGATTTATGAGTAAAGATGAAATTCTGTGGAAATCATATTCGAGTTCTGCAGGACATCCCTTGCTTTGGTTTGTCGGCGTTGTTGCAGCAGCTTGCACATCATTTTATATGACCAGACTCATGGCGCTCACCTTTTGGGGCGGTAGCCGAGTTCCTAAAGAAACCCATCCTCATGAATCTCCGCCAACAATGACCATTCCCCTGATAGTGTTGGGAATACTGTCTCTCGTCGGAGGCTGGATTGGAATTCCTCACGTCATAGGAGCCCTCATCCCCGGACATCCTGAAAATTACCTCGAGCACTGGTTGGCCCCTGCCTTGGCAACAGTTCCAATGGAGGAAGGCTCAAGCATTCTAGAGTTTTCGCTCATGGGAATTTCGGTCTCCCTTGCGGCTATCGCAGCTTGGTTTGCCTTCGATTTTTATGTGGTCCACCCCGAACGACCAAAGGCTGTAGCGGCCTGGTTTGGACGTTTTTATGAGGCAGTATCCAATAAGTATTGGGTCGACGAAATTTATCAGGCCCGAATCATTCAGCCGATTGTCGACGGCAGTAAGGCCCTTTGGGCTTATGTCGATGTAGGATTCGTGGACCGTCTGACATATTTTGCCTCAGATGTGGTTCTCGGCGCCGGGGGAATGCTTCGTTCAATGCAGAATGGACGCACTCAACAGTATGCGCTCTACATTGCACTTGGATTGGCAATCACAATTTACTGGGTATTGGTGGGTTAAACTATGCTGCTTTCTGCGCTAATTTTTCTTCCCGTTCTGTTCGGCCTAGCCGTATTAGCTTTACCTAAACAACTGGTACGGCCGGTGTCACTCGCACTATCTCTTGTCCACTTTATTGCGAGTCTGCTTTTATTCCGAAATTTTGATCCTACTTCCGCCGGCCTTCAGTTGGTTGAACAAAAGCCCTGGATGCCAGACATCGGCATAACTTATTTTCTTGGTCTTGATGGAATTTCCTTTTGGCTGGTCATCCTTACGACTTTTCTTACGCCATTGGTAATTCTAGGCAGCTGGAAGAGCATTGATCACAAGATCAAAGGCTTTCATTCAGCTCTATTCTTTTTGACAGCAACCATGGTGGGATCGTTTCTCGCCTTGGACGGAATACTCTTTTACATTTTCTTCGAAGCATCGCTCATCCCAATGTATTTTATGATCGGAATTTGGGGTGGAGCGAGACGTCTTTATGCCACGGTTAAGTTTTTCATCTATACGATGTTCGGCTCCCTCTTTATGTTGGTTGCCATAGTTGCCCTCATGTTTATGGCGGAGCAACAGCTGGGTCAGATGAGTTCAAGTCTTTTGGACTGGTATAAGCTAGAGATCCCATTTGTCGGTGGAGAACTGTTAAGCACCCAGACGCTTTTGATGTTTGCATTTGCTCTCGCCTTTGCGATCAAGGTCCCGATGTTTCCCTTTCACACATGGCTGCCTGATGCCCACGTTGAAGCGCCTACCCCAGGTTCTGTGATTCTTGCCGCTGTGATGCTTAAGATGGGCACTTACGGTTTTCTCCGCTTTGTTTTGCCCATGTTTCCAGAAGCCGTCGATTACTGGACATGGCTATTTATCTTTCTTGGCGTCGTAGGCATTGTTTATGGGGCTCTTGTGGCAATGGTTCAGCCCGACATTAAGAAGCTTGTGGCTTACTCATCGGTTTCTCATATGGGTTATGTCATCGTTGGTCTCTTTGCCATGAATGCCTTCGGCACAACCGGCGGGCTCTACCAAATGCTCAATCACGGCGTGAGCACAGGCGCACTCTTTCTTTTGGTTGGAATGATTTATGAACGGACGCACTCTCGCGAAGTGAATGCCTATGGTGGACTGGCAAAGGTCGCTCCGTGGTACACTATCATTTTCTTGATCGTGACCATGTCGAGCATCGCTGTTCCAATGACTAACGGATTTGTAGGAGAATTTTTAATTCTTCTGGGGCTTTTTAAAGCGCATCCAATTTTTGCAATTATTGCGACTACGGGAGTGGTCCTTGGCGCGACATATATGTTGTGGATGGTTAAGCGCGTATTTTTTGGCCCAGAGAGCGCAATGGTCAAAGAGCATGCGGCTCATGGCGGAATGGATTTGAATTGGCGCGAAAAGCTGGTCATGGCGCCCTTAGTGACACTGATTTTTTGGATGGGCTTGTTTCCAAATCATTTTCTGAACTATTCGAAGTCTAGCATTGATCACTTGCTGGAGAATCGGATGCATTATCAACTTCAGGTTGATAATAGCTCATCTCCTTTAAAAGTAGTTGATCAAAGAGGGGTTAATTAACCAATGGAAATCTCTTTTTCTTTTCGCTGGGTTGATGTGCTGTTGCTAATGCCAGTCGTTGTATTGGCGGTTTCGAGTATGGTGCCGCTTCTCATAAAGGTCATGTCGGGAGGTCGGGAGCCGAATTCATTCGCAACCATGTGCTACGGACTGGCGGGTGTTATCGCGGCGGCGGGCTGGTTAATCAGCATGGAAGGCACGCGAAGAGTGGCCTTTGATGGGGCCTTGGTCTTCGATGGGCTATCAACGCTTATTGGTTTGGCGATTGTCTTTGCCGCTGGAGTCGCGCTGGTTTTTAGTCGCGAGAATTTTGCTACAAATACGGATCAGTTTTCCGAGCATGTTTTTCTCATGTTGAACGCGGCTGCCGGAATGTTGCTTGTATCGTGGGCCAATGATCTCATCTTCTTTTTTATCGGGATCGAACTGATGTCACTCTGTCTCTATGTGCTCATCGCCATTAGTGGAGAGAGTCGATTGTCAAAGGAAGCGGCTTTTAAATATTTTCTCTTGGGCAGCTTTGCATCTGCGATCTTGCTTTACGGTGTCGCGTTTGTGTTTGGCACAGCGGGTAGCACGAACCTTCAAGTCATTGCGGAGCAAAGCCAGGACCTCATTTCTAGCAATCGGTTGTTTTTGTTAGGACTGATTTTTCTTGTCGTTGGCATAGCCTTTAAAGTTTCAATTTTTCCTCTTCACGCGTGGACTCCAGATGTTTATCAAGGCGCTCCAACTCCAGTGACGGGATTTATGGCGACGGGAGCAAAGGCAGCGACCTTTGTCTTATTCCTTCGACTAGTTATGACCAGCGCATTTGCTGCGGATCAGGCGAATCGGCTCATAGAGATTATCCAGTGGATGGCCGCTCTAACGATATTGGCCGGAAATATTGCAGCAGTTATGCAGACGAGCGTTAAGAGAATGTTGGCGTATTCGAGCGTCGCCCACTCTGGGTACATTATGATTGGTCTTATTGTGGCGTCGATAGGTGGCGAACAATTGGGTGGATCTTCGTCGGTCATATTTTATCTTGTTGCTTATACGTTGATGACGATTGGTGCCTTTGGAGTTTTAAGTCTTTTGGAAAAGGATGAAGACTCTCAAATCCATGTAGAAGATCTTCGAGGGTTGGCGAAGAGAAGTCCTTGGATGGCTCTTTGTTTAACCGTGTTGCTTTTAAGTTTAGCTGGGATTCCGCCCATGGTCGGATTTTTTGGAAAGTTCTTTATTTTCTCAGCCGCAGTGAAGGCGGGACTCTATTGGCTGGCAGTTTGGGGAGTCATTGGTTCTGTGGTCAGTGTTTATTACTATCTTCGCCCAATTATGCAGATGTACATGCGAGACGAAGTCGGCGCTGAGGTTTGTGGTGATCGCTATCTTTCAATCGGCGCAGTAAGTGTCGCAGCAATAGCCGTTGTTGTTGTGGGTCTGTTTAGTAGCCCGCTTTATCAGGCCGTATTGAATGCATTAAGGGGTCCAACCTAATTAAAGATTATATGGTCGCAATGCGGTCATTGCGGCCCTAAATCCAGTCTTGACCATCGCTCCAAGCACTTTTGGATTTAAACTGAAATGATCTGCAAAGAAGAACTCGTGATCTTGGGGACTCGGGTGAATATAGATATAGTCCACATTGGGATTAAAGTTAGATCTTTGGATTAAGATATCAACGAGCTTCTCCACATGCTCTTCTGCAATTTGTGCCTGTCGTAAGTATCCAACAACTGCATTGATCATCGCCCGTGTATTTTGTTGGTGCTTTATATGGCGTTCGATCTTTTGCTGGACGACCTGATAAAGAGCCTGGTTAAAAATGACAGGGATACCGTATTCATGAAGGGAGCCCATTTCTTGATTAAAATGGTAGGGCTGAATTGAATAAGAGGAGATCACGAGGTCGGCACCATGGTCTGCGGCCACATGGGTAGATAGGGTGTCACGGATTTCGCCGTCAAAAAAATAGATCTCCTTTCCCTTTTTGTTGGTAATTGGGTAGGGCGCAAAGAAGGGGGGCAAACTTGCCGAGGCCGCAACCGCACGACTCACCGTGGCGTAGTCCGCGTACTTGATGTCCTTGGTCTTTGTGGTTTCATTGAAGGGCCCAAAGACGACTTTGCGGGAATGGTAACTAAAAAAAAATCGTGCCTAAAATACGATGAATTTCACCATGTTCGCAAGGTTTTTATCGCGCGTCAATTTCGCCCAACCATCTGATTCAGCCGCGCAATGTGTT
>JAPKGD010000500.1 GCA_026648125.1 Bdellovibrionales bacterium
GAATGATCTCTACACTGTTCTATCAAATCTATGGGGGGCATTGGTGGCTCGACCGAGTACATTCAAATCGCCATCTATAAATGAGGCTCTTAAACCTCTAATACGTCTTGCCGATCAAGCAGACAAGGACTTTAAGAGCGACCAACTTGATTCAGACATTAAAATTCTCGCTGTTGAGGCTGACATTAAAAACATCGAAAAAAAGCTAGGCAAGATGGAACCCTATGAACGTGAAGTGAGTCTTCTTGAGCTTCGTGAACTAAAACTGGAGATTGAGAAACTTACACCAAAACACAGAAGATTCGTCCTCGGTGATTCCACGATTGAGAAGACTGCTGAAATCCTGAATGATAACCAAAACGGTGTCTTGGTTTACAGGGATGAATTGTCTGGCTTTTTGACCTCCTTTGAAAAAAGAGGGCATGAGCAAGACCGTGCTTTTTATCTTGAATCTTGGAGTGGTACGCAGTCTCACAACGTCGACAGGATTGGTCGGGGATCAATCTCAATACCCGCGCTATGTTTATCTGTTCTGGGGGGCATACAACCAGCACCTCTTAAAAAGTACGTGGTCGACACCGTAGCCAACAGCGCAAGTAATGACGGCTTTTTACAACGCTTCCAAATGCTCGTTTACCCCGAGGACCAAAGGGAGTGGGTGTTGATCGACCGAGTGCCAGACCATAAGGCTCGCTCTAAGGTTATTAGAATCTTTGAGCGACTTGCCGACATCGATACAGAAGACCTAAAGGCAAAAACATCAAAGGATGATCCTTTGCCCTATCTTAATTTTACTGAAAAAGCTCAAGCGACTTACAACGAATGGATTTGCAAGTTAGAGGGGCGTTTACGCACATCTGAAGTTCTACCCGAAGCTCTTGAAAGCCATCTTGGTAAGTATCGGTCACTAATGCCCTCCTTATCTTTGCTATTTCACTTACTGTGTTACGGCGAAGAAGACCTTCTTGGCGGACCTGTGAGAAACGATTGTGCGAAACTAGCGGTCAAGTGGTGCGAGTATTTGGAGGAACATGCCAAAAAGGTTTATGGTCTTGTCGAACTAACACAAATCGACTCTGCAAAAGCCCTCCTGGCAAAAATTCGACAAAGGCGGGTTAAGGACGGTGACACGTTAAGGTCCATTTATAGACATCACTGGTCACAGCTCGACACTGCAAGAAAAGTTGAGCAGGCAGCTGAGATTCTGTCTGAGTGTGAAATTGTGAAGGTCACTGACTTACAAACAAATGGTCGCCCATCGGAGATCATTAAAATCAATCCAGAAATACTCAAAGAAATTGAGGCAGCCAGTGACAAAACTGCCAGAAGCCCTGCGAGGGATAGTTCCGACACTTTTGTCACTCCCAATTCTGAGGTGGTTCACTAATGAAAATCAACCAAAAAACAATCAATAAGTTTAATCGTGATTTTAGGGGCAGAGGGACTTTTCACCTCATTGCCAGTGCCGCAATGGGGATGTCCTTCATACTGTTCTCTCCAAATGCCAGTGAAATCAGTGCGTTCAAGCAGGATGAAATTCGTAGCCTAAGTGCGATTGAAAAGGTTATAACAGTCACAAGTAAAATCTGTGTCGGATGTGACAGGTCATTGCTTGAGAGTGAGTTCGCCAGCAAGGGTAAGCAAAGAAAAAGTAAACTTTGTAAAACCTGTGACAATGAAAGGCGGCGACTGGCTTACAAGCCAAGGTCACCCACGCCAAAAAGGGATGAGCTAACAATCTCTTTTGAAAGTTCACCAACCACACAGATGAAACCTTTGTCGGTTTTGATTTTTGATTTACTCCAAGACCAACAACTCATCGAAGTGCCGAAAAAACAGGATAAGGTTGATGTCTCTACTTTAATAAGAAAGAAGAGCGTCATCGACTTTATAAGTTGAGGTGTTTGTGAGGAGAATTGGAATTGTTGCTCGAGTCAGCACTGAGGAGCAGGCGGCTACAGAAGAAGGGTCAATAAAGAACCAGCTATTGGGCTGTAGAGCCTATGTTGATGATCTAAATGACAAACACAAGGGGTCTTGGGGGAATGTTTGCGATGAGTACATCGATGACGGGTATTCAGGTAAAAATCTAAACAGACCTGGTGTTAGACGGCTTATTGCTGACATTAAAAAAGAAAAAATCGATTGTGTTTTAATGACTGAAATTTCTCG
>JAPKGD010000501.1 GCA_026648125.1 Bdellovibrionales bacterium
ACTTGGACGGCACCTTGTCCCACCACACGGCCTGGCCGGGGCCGCCGCCGATCACGCTCATGTCGTTGAGGCGGAACGAGAGCAGCACCGCCTTCTTGAGCCACTGGTTGACGCGCCAGCTGCCGTCCGCCTGCTTCTCGGCGACGCGCGCCTCGCCGCGGTCGAGCAGGTCGAGCGCGGCCTCCACGGCGTCGCGCACCGCGCCCGTGGTCGCGGGGCCGATGCCCTCGCGCTGCTCGAAGGCGGCATCGATGGTCTTGGCGAGATCGGCGGTCGACATGGGGGCCCCGAGGTCCTGCAAAGGCCAGCGCTTGTCGACGGTGCCGGCCGCAGAGTGTTCCTTTTGAACTTGAAGATGACATTCCCTTTAACCAAGAGGAATCCGTCTTTGATGCCAAAATCACTCGCTATGTTGAAAGCGCCGCCGATGTTTTGGCTTGCGCTGCACCCAAAGAACATATTAAAGACCTCGTTTCTCTTGCTCGAGAAGCTGGCCTTGAACCTCATATCGTCACCGTCGAGGGTCTCGCCCTCGCCAATCTCATTGAGGATTGGCAATCCCCTCCTCCACAAATGCCGCAACTTGCACCGACGCCAGAGGCAAGAAGCGCCGAATTTATTTTGGATATTGGTCAC
Organism: Bdellovibrionales bacterium; assembly: GCA_026648125.1. Taxonomy (GTDB): domain Bacteria; phylum Bdellovibrionota; class Bdellovibrionia; order Bdellovibrionales; family UBA1609; genus JAIBAM01. The sequence continues at coordinate 637 of JAPKGD010000501.1, forward strand.
ACCCGATCGGTTTTGGTCTTGGCCAGTGAGGGCACGGTTCTTACAGCCCGAAATATTGATTTTGGCGGAAAGAATATCGCGGACACCATTGCCTCTCGCTATAACATTCACTACTTAGAGGCCCTCAAAGAGCTGCAGAAAAAGGGCTTCGTTCTTTTATCCAGCGACGGAGCAACACGTGAACAAGTTGCATTTTCAGATGTCATTAAGCAGGCCTTAGAACCTCTGGTGCAAGAAGTTCAGTTTTCCCTGCTTGAAATGGCCTCGGCGCGAAATGTGCGATTTACCAAAGCCCACCTCACAGGAGGCGCAAGCCAAATTAAGAATCTTGGGCCCTTTTTGACGCAAAAATGGGAAGTATCGGTCAACCGACTCAAGCATTTCCACCTTTACCCTCAGCTCTCCATTGACACTAGCCCAGCAGTCGAAACCATATCGGCTGTGGCTATTGGAATCGCCATCGAAGGTCTTCGCAAACCGCGAAATCCCGCTATTAATCTTTTGCAAGGCGAGTTTGCCAAACAAGCCGACGCCTTCAAGAATTTTGTTTCACGCTGGGGATATGCCTCAAAATTGGCAGCGACGGCTTTTGTTTGTCTTCTGGTCTACGGATTTTTAAGAGAGAATTTCGCTTTAGAATTGAATGATCGAGCCCGTGATGTCTTAAAGGAGCAAGCCACCAGCCTCACCGGAGGAGCCAAAGCTCCCTCAACTAGAGAGATCCGCCGCTTTATTAAGCAAAAGAAAGACGAGATAAGCGCCCGTAAAATTGCCAAGCAGGTCCGCGGATTGAATTCCGCCTTAGACATTCTTAATGAGATTCACCAAAGCTCGCCGAGCAACAAAGAAATGCTCGTTGAATTAAGAAAATTCAAAGTTGAGAATGAAATTGTTGAGATTCACGGTGAAGTCGCTCGTGCTGATCACATTGGAAAATTTCGCCAAGCCCTCAGCAATGTGGCCGCTGATGGAAAGGTTGATCAAATCACACCCACATTTAACGCGGGACCGGGGAAACAAGCATTTGCATTTCGACTCCGCGTTGATCGCCTGCGAGGAGGCTAGAGGTGAATTTAGATGACATTAAAGATCAGCTGAAAGATCAAAGCTTAGCCCTTCTTGGCAGGATTCAAGAAACGAGTCTTTTCAACACGGCAAAGGAAAAATTTTTAAATCTCCCTGCATCAGCTCAACAGGCGATCATGATCTCTGCGGGTGTTCTCATAACTCTTTTTATTTTTTCCATTCCACGCGACGCGCAGGAGCGGCTGCGACTGGCGGCCGAAGCGGGCGGCATCGCGTCGTGGGAACGCAACCTCGAAACCGGCGAAGCGCGCTGGGACGAGTCCGCGCCGGCGTTAAGCAGCCGGCGCACGTCCTCGACCACGCGCACGCCGCCGCGGTGGCCCGCCGTGCCCCAGACGCCGCAGGAGATGCAGCTCTCCGCAGCGATGACGAGCTATTGGGCGACATTTGCGCGCGACGGCGCGCCCAGCGCGCCGGGCGAAGCCGAGTGGCGCCCTTACGG
>JAPKGD010000502.1 GCA_026648125.1 Bdellovibrionales bacterium
ATATAAAGCCATTTTTATCGCTTTATTCACATCAATACTCTGATTGCTAAATGGAGATAAACAGATCACCGCCATGGCGAGAGAGAATGAGTGTTCTGCCGTACTTTCTTCGCGATGACCACTCATGATGAGGCACTGTCTATACGTGTTTTTGAGGGCGTCTATGGATTCTAAAAAGACCAACGCGTCTTTGAGCTGCTGGTTGGTGATATGGTTCACGCGGACTCCCCCCGGGCCAGATCGTTCAAGTGAAGGTCTTAGTGCAAAGTCGGAGGTGTGTCATCCGAATCGCTAGGCGCAAGGACACTATCTTCAGAAAGGTCAGTCTCCGTGAGGGCACCTTGAGAGAACTGTTTGGCCGATTCGATCAAACGATCGCTCATTGGCTTTTGCGGATTAGTACTTGGGGTGGGCACAAGTGTATTGGCGCCAATAAAGCGAATTCCAGCGCTTTCAAGTTCTCCGTTCCAATCGTGGTGGGCGGTGGAGCTAAAGATTTCCAAATCATCCATGTCGATGTATCGATCAAGGTAAGTTTCACCGACTGGAAAAATGAGGATCTGGGGAAGTTTTAAAACATTGTTAACTCGAACCATTTCACCTTTTTCGCTGGTTTTAACTGAAGGCATTTGCTGAAGGCGATTCATGACCAGTGCTCTACGTCCTGTGGAGCGAACATAACCCACAACGTAGGTGAACCAATCATGATCTAAGAATCCCTGCGTGGCTCGTGCCGCGTTTCCAGATTGACTAGATTTGGTGCCAAGAATTTGAATAGTCCCTTCGGTGCGATGCTTAAATCTTCCCTTGTTGGCTTCTTCAATGAGGAGGAGCCAGTCGTGGGGCTTAAGATGACGCTGAACCAGAGTGTCGGGAATATCCAGTTTTAAAAACTCAAATTGTAGCTCCCCAGGTTCAAATCCTGAATTAATCAGACGCTCATTAAGAAGGTGCACAAGGATTTCTCCTTCTTCTTGTGGGATGTCTGGAGCGAGATCGAGGTAGCCCTCGCAAGTGGATTCGTTTACCGCAAACAGTCTGCTTGAAGCGATAAGTGCCAGGGCCACGAGGCCAATGCGGAGGGCCAGTTTCATAAGTTAAACTCCTAAAGCTTCAAGTCTCCGGCAAGAGCACTAGCAATTCGCGTGCCCTTTGGTCAATGTGAAGTCTATTTAGAAGTGGCGTGATTTCAGGGGATTAAGTCCTCTTGAGGCGCCGTTTTAGGCCGCAAATGGGCCGAGAATTGCCCGATGATTAAGAGACCCATTGGCAGGTTTTAACCAACAGCGCAGAGATATGATATAGCATCGCCATGTCCTCGATTAATCCCCACTATACCTTTAACTATTCTCAACCCGAGGGCTATCGCTTTTCACATGATTCGGTATTTATGGCGCGAAGGGTGTTCGAGCTTTTGCGCGATAACATTAGAGCCTCGTGGCAAATTCTTGATCTGTGTAGTGGCACAGGAATTGTTGGAATGGACTTTCTATTTCACTGTCAAAAGGAACTGGGGTTTGCTCCTCGAGTCTGTGACTTTTTAGAGATTCAGTCGGTCTACAAAGAACACTTTATCGAAAATGTATCTCGACTCGGTCTCGCGCAAACAGAAATGAGCTTGCTGCTGCAGAACTATAGTCAACCTACGCAAAAGAAATATGATCTTATATTATGTAATCCGCCGTTTTTTCGAGTTGACGATGGGGTTTTGTCGCCCAATTTATTTAAAAATCGATGCCGCTTTTTTGTGGATGCCACAGCGGAGGAATTGGTTGCGGCCATCGAGCATGCGCTGGCTCCTCACGGACAGGCGTTTGTCCTCTGTCGAAGCCCTGAGCTTTTTAAAAGCTCAAAATTGCAAACAGATCAAGTGGAGCAAATTCGAGGCACTCCGCTTTTAAGATTTGAAATGTGACAGCATCAGGCGATTAAGGGGCCAAGAAAAACTATGTTTGGCCCGCTTCATATCGATAGAGGATATTCACGTTCTGTAGTTTTCCGTCGGCATCCTTAAGGTTTGATAATCCTTCATAAGAAATCAGTCTGCGGTCGGACTTTCGATAGCGCATCTTCAGGGTGGAAGTGAAGAGCTTCAAAAAGAAATTATCGATAGAAAGATGCAGATCAATGTACTCATCTGTTTCTGCAGCCACTTGCAGGGTA
>JAPKGD010000503.1 GCA_026648125.1 Bdellovibrionales bacterium
CTATATTTGGAAAGAGACCGTGGTTGATCAGGGCCGCTTCCGAATTAACTATCTCAAGCCCTTCACCCAGCCCGAGACCGATTTAAAAAATCTCCTTCCAGAAATATTTGACACTTGCGGCCAAGTTAAGGAGCTCAAGGATAAATCGATCATCGCTGGACTCTCCGTCGATGGTGAGGGCGATCGAATACTTCAAGTTCAAGGTGTTCTTCCAAGCTCATTGGAGAAATCAAATTGCAATTAAACTCCTGCAATTTATTTTACAGCTGGTTCAGGGAGCGAAATTCATTTCGCTCCCTCTTAATTTGGGCGGTGTTGTCCACGAGCGCCATCTCTGTGGCTGAAACGACGGGAAACCTCACGCATCTCACTCTAAAAACCTGCGCTACAAAGGCTTGCTATGAAGTCACGGCCCCGCGTGGTGAACAAGGGGCAAATCCCAATCTTATCTCCCTTGAACATCCGAGTCTAAAGATCTTGGGAAAGAGCCCGGCTTCTCTATCGATCGGACAGAGTCCGATCTTCGCATCTGAGGGATATTATGACGCCATGACCAGTCTCGTTGTACTCAGAGGTATACAACAGAAGGGCTATCGTGAGCTCGTTTTAGATCTCACCTCGGGAGAGGTCGAAACTTACTAACGTCTAAAAGATTATGCCCATTCAATGAGCTAAAAATTTTTAATCTTTTGCTCAGATGCAATTGAGAATTATTTTGTACTGCCCGAAGGACTTCTTTCCTGAGTGGCATCATCCCCCATTGGCGCCACGCCACCCGCCTGAGCTGCACAATACAATTGCACGGCAGGAAGTGTGTGCTGGGCCACAAAGAGGGTACGGCCAACTGAGCACCGTTGCTCCGTAATCGAATCCATATAAGTCAGATCTTTTTCAGTCATCTCAGGGGTATTTCCACAATTTTCTCGATAAAAACGAGTGAGTTGAACTGCGGAGTTCGAGCCAGCTCTTAAAGGATCATTCCATGCCATTGTTTTAACTTCGGGACGCCCCCATGTCTGACCTTGTGAATCGATTTTCCCACTGACACTAAATTGGTTGACCGGATCTGCGATGCCCACGACAAATTCACCCAAGAGCTCCGTATTGCCTTTGTCTTGTCGGTAGCGCACACCAACTGGCCGACCATTCACCTTGGCCTGATACGAAAGAGGCTCACAGTTGGGCTTCCCAACTAGCTCAATGTCCTCATCCGAAGTGATCTTACCCGCTCGCTGTGCAACTGAATTTAATGTCGAACACATCTCCGACGAAAGAACTCCGCCCTTCTCGCTTAACCTCTTCGACAACTCTAACACGCCACCCACATCAAGCTCGGCCTGATCACAGGGACCGACCAGCCCCCGCCGATAGATTAAGACACCCGAAAGCATGTTCACGTCCGTCTCTTTCAGCTTAGGTTCACAACTCGATAACTTTGCCTGACTGGCCAAAGCTTCACCGACTGACAAGGCTACAGCTACCGCGCCCGCCGCGCCGACTCTTAATGTGCTTCCGGCTCGTGCCTGTCGAACCACGCGCCGCTCAAGCTTGGCAAGATCTTGCCGATGCAATTGTTCACGCCCTTCTAATATTTTCTCAGCTTTCTTTAGGTGAGCATCTTGCTCGACAAAACTCTTTTCAAAACCCTTTACACCTCTTTGAGCTGCCTTTATTCGTTCAGCGTCAACTTTAGCTCTCAGCCGTCCAACTTCTAGCCTGGTTTTTATAGTCACTTCGAGTGCTGCTTGTATTTTTGCGACGCTTAAAACATCTTTGGCAAAAGGTGATTTTCCGAGGAGAGGCTTATATTTCTCTCGTATAACGGACAACCGTTCCTCCAACTGGGGGAGCTGACCCTTTCCCGTTGGATCTGATACATATCGGGCGTAATCCTTTGCATGCTCGGCCACCGCCTTTTGGACATCTTTTAGAAAGCCTTGAGCGGCTGGCTCTGCCTTCAAAAGATCCGCAATGCCCCTATTCATAGCCAGTCCTCGGCCGCCCGTCGACCGGGCAATAGCGCCAAGTCCCAGTGCCATCGCGAGGCAACCTGAGGGTTGGTCAGAATCCCGGCACTGAGCAGAAGCTGCTAATCGAGATAATAGAGTCTCTGTGGCGTTCGAGACGACGGGCGCGTGCCTGGCCGACCTG
>JAPKGD010000504.1 GCA_026648125.1 Bdellovibrionales bacterium
CAATCGCGCCCTCGGCCCCGCCGGCGCCCATGACGTTGTGGAGCTCGTCGATGAAGAGGATGATCTCCCCCTCGGACTGCTTCACCTCTTCCATGACGGCCTTGAGGCGCTCCTCAAAGTCCCCACGGTATTTTGTTCCGGCAAGAAGTGCGCCCATATCGAGCGAATAAACAATGGCATCTTTTAATCGGGTCGGGATCTCACCGTCGACAATGCGGCTCGCTAATCCATCAGCTATAGCGGTTTTTCCAACCCCGGCCTCGCCGATCAAAAGGGGATTGTTTTTTGTTCGGCGTGCGAGAACTTGAATGGTTCTCTCTAAGACGTCCTCTCGCCCTATGAGGGGATCGGTTTTTCCAGCGAGAGCCTTTTCATTGAGATTGACGCAAAACGACCCAAGCGCCGTGGCGCCCGGCTTCTGCGCGCCTTGGCCCCCCTCAGTTTGGCCCTCACTTTCCACTTTTACTGGCGAGGAGCTGCCGCCAAATCGCGAAACTCCGTGGCTGACAAAATTGATCACGTCATATTGGGATAAGCCTTGTTCTTCGAGAAAGTATCGAGCTTGCGAGTCCGTTTCATGAAACAAGGCCACTAAAATATTTCCGCTGGTCACCAGCTTTTTCCCCGCCGCTTGCACTTGAACGGCGGCTCTTTGCAGAAGGCGATGAAAGGCAAGGGTGAGTTCCGGGCGCCAGCCCGGGCCAGCGTCACTTGGGGGCACTTGGGGGCAATTCTGTCGCAAATGTTGCCTCAATTTTTCTTTGAGGGCGTCAATAGCTACGCCGCAGGCGCTCAAGATGCGACTCGCTTCGGGATCATTTTCCAAAAGACCTAAGAGAACGTGCTCAAGGCTTACATACTCATGGCGTTCTCTGTGCGCCATTTGAACAGCTTGATTGAGACTCAATTCGAGCTTCGGGTCTAACATCGTCATGACTCACGCTCCATAACACATTTTAACGGATGTCGGTGCGTTCGGGCGAATTCATTTACTTGGTAGACCTTGGTCTCTGCCTGCTCAAAGGTATAAATCCCTGCGAGTCCTGACCCATTGTTGTGTACGTCGAGCATGATTTGATTGGCGTCGGGCTCAGACTTGTGAAAGAAGCGGCGCAGTATAAGAACCACAAAGTCCATGGGCGTGAAATCGTCATTGAGCAGCAGCACCTTATAAAGCGAGGGTCGCTTGATGGTTGGCTTTGGTCGAGTCAGCGTCTTCCCGTCGGGACTACCCCCATCAGATTCTTCGCTTTGTGAGACAAGCCATTTCACTCTCAGCATTCCTTTATTTTGCCACTCAACGACTCAAACTGGAATCTGTGGTTTGTTCTGGCTAACGTCAAGTTGGCCACAGGAACAAATTTGTCTCATTTTGAGTATGTGCCTTCGAGATGCTTGTCACCTTATGAGGATTCAGTCACAATCGAAAGGTACTAATAATGGTACGTGGGAGGGAATATTATGAGAATTAAATCTCAGAGCGGTTTCTCGCTCGTTGAACTTATGATCGTGGTGGCCATCATCGGTATTTTGGCGGCTGTTGCGATTCCGAATTTCCAGAGATTCCAAGCAAAAGCGCGTCAGTCAGAAGCCCGCGCAAATCTGGCAGCTATTTACACAGCTGAGAAGGCTTTTTACCAAGAATGGCAGCAGTACTATGCGGACTTTTTTGCCATTGGTTACATTCCAGAAGGTCAGTTTCGCTATGACCATGGATTTGCAACCTCTACACAAACAGCTCCTCCAAGCTACACGGGCTTGATTGCTGGTGCGGCTGGTGCTGGTGCTGCAGCGGTGGTTTTCAATACCTCAACTTGCCAAAGAGATCTTTTGGGGCTTGTTGATATTTTCGGTGGTGCTGCTTATGCAACTCCTCCGGGCTATCAGGGCTGCGCTGTCGAAGGTGCACCAGCGAGTGGAGCTGCAGTGGATATTACTGCAGGAACTGGCGATGTGTTTGATACTCAAACATTTCTCGCTGAGGCCATGGGCGACATCGATTCCGATGCGACTTTGGATATCTGGCAGATGAATACCAGTAAGCAAGTGATCGGCCCCTGTACTGCAACAGGAAACCCCTGTGCTATGGACGGTGGAGATCTCGATCAATAATAGAAGCTAGCTCGGCTCTTTCAGAAAGAGAGCGTG
>JAPKGD010000505.1 GCA_026648125.1 Bdellovibrionales bacterium
TCGGTCGGTGTTCATCGTAGGGGTACTCCATCTCTCTGCCAATTTGCCAATTTTTTACTCTTGCCATAAATCACCCTTTTTTCTTCATGAATCGGCCTTTTAAATATTCCTTCATTGCCTTGTTTTCATACGTTGGACGGAAACCTAATGAAGCTGGTCTCCATTTACCGACTTCGTTCATGCCACCAACTTCGGCCTTTGTGATTTTCACGAAAGCTTCTCTCGGTGCGCCAGTTGGGCAATGAATGTCAGCTGCAAATCCTTTTTCTATTCCTTGGCCGAACATTGTCTTGTGCACCAAGGATTCTGTCATTTGAGTTGGTCGTAACCATGCTCTTGTCGCGCTCTGGTGGGAGCCGAATCGATACATCGACTGATAATTCGTTTCGGGGTTCTTTGCCAGACCATCGGGACGCGTTTCTTGGCCCTTCACGCTTCCAAAGGTCGCGCCGTACATATTGTGCCATGTACGCGTGATTCCACGCGGAGTGCCTGGATAATATCGAGCACGCAACATGAGTCGTGCTACTTTGTACTCTTCAGACCCTGCCTTAAATCCACGGAATGGTCTGTCTTCTGGATCAGCATCTATGTAGACATAGTCACCGTCCTCAACGCCCAGGGCTTTTGCATCAAGTGGATTAATATCGACGTATCCCTCAACTACAGAGGGCATTCTCTTGTCATGTCGATAGACATCGCCAAAAGGGCCAAACCAAATTGCGGTTGCATCAGTGTCAACAGGAGTAGAATGAGCTCCATGTCGATACTTGGGTGTATGATAAACATGGGCATAATTCTTAAGCTTTAGTGGATGTTTGCTTTTCATTAATTCATCGGTCGTCATTACAACATTTCTGACCTGTCGACTTTCAACAGAAACATCATTTCGTTTCAATCCATAGTCTTTTGGTTGCTTTGCCCTCAATGCTTCGTGTTTACGACTGACTATCACATTGGGTTCATAGGGAGTTGAGTCTACAGGTTCGCGGTAAATCACCATGTTTTCTCCACTTGCTATGAAATCCGCCTCATGTCTGTAGAACTCAAGTCTTCCGGACTTGGTGTGCCAAGGTTCTTCAGATTTAGCCTGCTCATAAGAAGAAGACCTCGGATAAGTACGATTATTCATCAATGCAGGAATGCCTTGCTTAGCTTTTTCTTCGAGGTCCTTGATGGTATAGCCTTTAAGAGTTGCTGATGCATTGATGATTCTCTGTAGGTATTCGTCTGTTTCTCCAGAAAAAACGAACTTCCACATATCAGTCATTCGTGAATCATTAGTGACCTTACCAAGTGTCTTAGCTACGCCCGCAATAATTTCGATATCGGAGCGAGTATCAAAGATGCGTGTTAGAGGTGTCCTTGGAAAGATCTGAACAAACGGATTTGTACATGACCCGCACATGTCAGGATGCTTGAATTCAGCCCACGATTCACATGCAAAAACGAGATCTGCATATTCGCAAGAACCAGTCCACCACCAATCAGAGTAGGCAATGAACTCCAGCTTGGGCAGCGTGTTATTAACAACATCGTAATGCCACTTAATATTGCCAATAACTGAGTTTGAGTTGTTCAGCCACATAGCCTTCGTCGGTGTTGGCAAATGGCTGTCGCCAGTAAAAAGCTTCTCACCTAATCTGAGAGGACGATCCCCGTAGTTGAAATAGTGAAGAGATTCATAATGACTATATTTTTTTACAGAAGCCTTTCCCCCTTTTTCTAGTTGAAGATTAAAGGGATCTTCTGCTGCGTACATGGGCTCGCCACCGATAAGTGCTGCTCGATAATTGCCTGCATAACTACCGACATTGCCGCCTGGAAATCCTACATTTCTTGTGAGTGCCGCCACCATGAAAATCGCGCGGTCCTTAAGGTCGGCATTAAAAAATTGATTCGGTCCCATTCCACAAGCAAAGAGGGTGGTTTCTTTATTTTTTGCAATTTCCTCTGCGAGCTTTCTTATTCCATTCTCAGGGCACCCTGTGATTTGAGAAACTTGATGTGGTGTCATGTTTTGATTCAGATACTCTTCTGTCAGGCTAAAAACAGTTCGAACCTTAACCTGTTTTCCATTAATAAGTTTGACTGATTTTGAATGCCTGATATCAGCCGTCACATTTAACTTTTTGGCATGATCAC
>JAPKGD010000506.1 GCA_026648125.1 Bdellovibrionales bacterium
TTAAAACAGCCTTTAATCCCTCTACGACCGCCTTCAAGCTGAATATACGCTTTAATCCTTGAACGGGATCCAATCGCTCTGGCTTAAACTGTAGGGCTTCTTCATTGTAAAGAAAGCCGGTCTGAATCAAATTTGAAACGACGGATAGAACAAGGAACAATCCGAAAATGGGACCTGTCAACCAGGCCATCTTAGAGACCGCGAAGCCAGCCGCGGCAATCCAATCTCCCTCTCGGGCCGATTTGACGACAAAGTCTCCAATGGTTTGTGTCATTAGATCCTGAGCTTGGGTTAGAAAGAATCGACTGAAGAGCCAAATGGCCAAGCTCGCGCCAAAAAGCACAAAAACAGAAGCCAGTTCTCGAGTTTGTGCAACCTGGCCCCGGCGTCGAAAATCCTCACGCCTCTGCGGGGTTGCTTCTTCTGTTTTTTCACCGCGCTCGCTATCCTGAGCCATTGCTTAGCTACATCTCGCGCACAAGCTTAAACAGCCGCGCACTCGACTCCTCCATAAGATCGGGCATTTCTTTTAACATCATGGGCAATGCGACCAACAAAACTACCAACCCAACCAAAACGTTGACCGCCAGACTGGTAATGAGCACGTTAATCTGGGGTACGGTCTTTCCTAAAACACCCATAACCAAATTAACTACAAAGATGGCCACCATAACGGGTGCCCCCATCTTAATACCTGCCGTGATTGTCTCTTGAACCATTGTGGCCACACCGATCAATGGCGCTGAGTTAAGCAACTGAGTCCCCAGCGGAATGATTCGGAATGTATCGAGAATTCCGAGTAGAAAGAGATGATGACCATTAATCGCAAGAAAAACCATGGCAGCGAGGGAATAGAGAATCTGGTCAAGCGCCGAGGATTGGCCACCCATTGCCGGGTTATAAAGCTGAGCGCCCGCTAAGCCCATACTTACGCTGATAATTTCGCCCGCAACCCGAGTCGCCATAAAAAACATTCGGGAAAGAAATCCGAATATCACACCAATGAAAGCCTCTCGAAAAGCCATCCAAATGAGCTGGGTCGATTCAAAGGACACTTGAGCGTGAGACCAATCGATTACTGGAAAGACCAGCATCGAGAGGACCAATGCAAAAAGAATTTTTACAGGAGCGGGAAGAGTTTCGATGCCAAATACGGGCCAAGAAACCACAAAAGCCGTCAATCTGATCAGCACCAGAGCGAAGGCAATCATTTCTGAGGGCGAGAAATTATAAACTGATGGCATTAGTTCCTAACCATTTCTGTTAAACCCGTAAATAGCTCCACAGTAAATTGGCTCATTACATCCAGCATCCAAGGGGCTGCCACAATAAAGACAATAGCGACAATTGCCATCTTTGGAATGAACGTCAGAGTTGCCTCATTAATCTGAGTCACAGCCTGCAAAACGCTAATCAAAAGACCCACGACGAGAGCCGCCAAAAGCATTGGTCCCGCGAGGAGAGCCGTCGTCTTAATCGCCTGTTGTCCGAGTTGTATAATTAGTTGTTCCGTCATAAATCAACCTACCCAAAGCTCTGTACAAGTGAGCCCACGATGAGCGACCATCCATCCACCAACACAAAAAGCATGATTTTAAAGGGCAACGAAATCACCACAGGGGGAAGCATCATCATACCCATAGCCATCAACACACTTGCGACGACCATATCAATGACTAGAAAGGGCAAATAGATAATGAAGCCAATCTGAAATGCAGTCTTCAACTCCGAAAGAATGAATGCCGGCACTAAAACGGTGGTCGATACATCCGCTCTTGTTTTGGGTCTCTCTACTTTTGCCATCTTCACAAAGAGAGCAAGATCTTGATCTCGAGTTTGATTGAACATAAACCCTCGAATCGGAGTCAGAGCTCGATTCATAGCTTCTTCTTGATTGATCTGCCCATTTAAAAAGGGCTGCAGAGACTCACTGTTAATCTTGTTTAAAAAGGGCGACATAATAAAAAGGGTCAAGAAGAGAGCCAAACCCACGAGAAGCTGATTGGGGGGCATCTGGGCTGTCCCTACTGCTTGGCGCAAAAACGAAAGAACAATAATGATGCGAGTAAAACTCGTCATTAGAATTAAGATGGCGGGTGCCAAAGTCAGAACCGTGAGGACCATTAGAATTTTAAT
>JAPKGD010000507.1 GCA_026648125.1 Bdellovibrionales bacterium
TGGAACCTTTTTTAATTATGCCCTGCCTGGGGCCGTTGGGGGCGATGTTGTTAAAGCTTATTATGTGATTCAAGGCCATCCTAAGCGTCGTCTTGAAGCGGCTCTCACGGTGCTACTCGATCGAATTTTAGGTCTTTACGCGCTCGTCGTTATCGCATTGATCGCCATTCTTGGTGACTGGGATGTTGTCGCAAAAGATCCCAGGCTTCAGACGCTCGCTCTTGGCACCATAGGTGTTTTTGCTGTTATGACTTTGATGGCAATGGCCGCTTTTTCAAAACGGATAAAACGTTGGATTCATGCGGAAACCTGGCTTCTACGATTGCCTTTAGGAGCCACATTACTTCGAGCCTATCAAGCCTCCCAGGCATATGGGGCCCATAAGAGCGCTCTGATCAAAGCGTTCCTTCTCGGATTAGTCGGTCAAACGCTCTCAATCTTCTTTATGATGGTGGTCGGTCAGGCTGTGGGAGAAGGCGGCATGCCTCTTTCAACTTACTTTTTTGCTGTGCCCCTTGGCTTCATTGCGTCCTCTCTTCCCGTGGCTCCAGCGGGCATAGGAGTGGGCCAAGTCGCGTTTTTGGCGCTCTTTCAGCTTCACTCAGGACGACAGTCTCTTCTGGGCCAGACTGCGATCACAGCATTTCAATTGGCTATCTTAGCATGGGGAATCTTAGGTGCTTTTTTCTATATGCAGAGAAAGCGACCGACCTCTTTTGAAGTTGAAGGACAAGAGGCATGAAAGAGCGAGTGATCATATTGCGCACGATAAAGTGGAGTGAGTCGGACCTCATGGTCCATACCCTAAATGGGAGAGGCGGGCGCATGAACTTTATCGCCCGAAGTGCGCTCAAGAGTCGGAAGCGATTTGGCGGTGGGGTGCTTGAACCAACACATTATATTTTGGCCAACTACAAGCCTGGATCTCAGCGAGATGATGAGTCGCCTCTGCATCATTTGAATGATGCGGAGCTCATCAAAGGATTTGATGGTCTTCGGGACAACTTTGAACGACTCGAAGTTGCTCTGGCGATCGTGGGCCTCATGGAAAAAGTCGCGCAGCCTGGAGTTGAAGACTCTCCTGAAATTTTTGATCTTCTCGGAAATGCTTTGTTTTCCGCAGAACACAGTATTCGACCTTCGCTTCTTCGCCTGCATTTTGAGGTCAAATTGTTATATCTTTTGGGTGTTCTTCCGCCGCAACCTTGGATTGGTGATTTTTTGCGACGTCCTCTTAAAGAGCACGAACAAATCCAAGTTCAAGATTCGGACCTCAAGCGTTTTCTCACAGAAACTCGTCAATTGATGAGTCGGTATCTGCAGGGACTTGGCTCATCATCCTTTGATGGGGTTGAGATTTAGATTCCCATTTGCTGATACGAAAAAGGCCCTAGAGGCCAGAGAGCTGTAAAGGTGGTCCATCTGTTGGAACGGCACTGATTTCAAATTGAATCAGGCGACGTTCAATTTCGCCCTGGCGATTCACGTTAATATGAAGTCCCAAGGAGCCCAACTCCTTTTGCACAAACATGGTTCGGCTGGAAAGATAGACAGAATGGAGCGGAGAGTGGAATTGATTTAGGTTGCGCTTAACTTTCTCGCGTTCGGCCACCAACCTCCGAATTCCCGCATTTAAATTTTCACAATTCTGAATTGTGCTATCGACTACAAAATTATAATCAGGAAAAAATTTGTGGAGTTTGTAGGCCGTTTGCACGATCGTGGCCATACACTTTGAATTCAGAGCTTCTAGCGATACAAAGGCCATGGGATATCGGCCAACTTGTACAGACAGTTTTGAATCGATAATGTAGTTGCCGCGAAAGTTCATGGAGCTCAAATATGAAGCCAAAAACAATTTCTTGGGGCTCTGACTTTTCATAAATTTTTGTGCGGTACCGGCATGGGCATCGGAGATAATTTTCTCGCTTGAACTAAGAAGCTGGAGGCCTGCGGAGAGGTCGATCTTTCGGCAGTTTGGCCCTTCTGAGGAAGTGCAAATTTCGCTGTCGGAAGCCGTTTCGCAAAGGTACATATCTCGAGGTTGTGAGAGTTTACCAAACAACGTTTCTGGATTGTTAGAGCACAAAGAATGTGCGCGGGGGCCAAGCATAAGAACAGCAAGGAGTCCGATGA
>JAPKGD010000508.1 GCA_026648125.1 Bdellovibrionales bacterium
ACTCGCTTATTGGGTGAACTCTGGACGCAAAAAAACTCTACGTCGCCCGCTCACACCCCTGCTCACGGCATGAGCAGGGAAAGCAGAATAGCGGCAAAAAGCCCCAGCGAGCTAAGTGCGCCAGACGAACCAAATATTCCGGCAACCAGAGATGTTTTGTGAACGCCGCCTCCACCACTGGCCACCCCCACCCAACATCGTAATTGTAGTGAGGGTGGCCAGTGCTTACGGCGGCGGTAATTTGAGTCGGAGTGCGGGTATCAGAGCAATGAGAAGAGACTTTAATGGGCTGGATATCATGAAATTTCAATTTATAGAAATGAATCAAGATTTTTGAAAAAGGGGGTTCTATTCATGCATTCAAACGTCGTTGAACTGCTGACGATTGACGATGCTTCACGACTTCTCAAGATCAAAAAATCAAGGCTTAGAAAAGCGGTCTTCCGGCGCGAGGTTCAGTACGTAAAACTCGGCGCCCTGATCCGCTTCACACCTACGCAGTTAACTGAATGGATTGAGCGGGCCACTATCGGCCCAGTCAAATAACCGCATACTCTGCAAAACCAATTCACCATGCTCAAACCCTATGGTACGAAAGTGGCCCTATCGTTCTTTGAAAATTAAATAGTTTTCGAGAAAATAGAGGCCACTTTTCCATGGGGTCTTCTTAACCGCCCAAACGGGCACGATAAGGAGACAAAAAGATGGAAAAGATAAAACGTAAGGGTGGCGTAAGGTATAGAGAGCGCATCTATATCAATGGCCAAGAGTTCAAAAGCCCCTGCTTTGAAAAGAAGTCGGATGCCGCCACCTGGAAGTCCGTGAAGCTGGCCGAGAAGCGGCAGTTTTTGGCAACCGGCGTGATGCCGGTGATGAAGCCGATGCTGCAAGAAATGCGGCTTAAGGAGTTTGCCAAGTGGTGGCTCGACCACTGGGTCGCGCCCAGGTCATCTGCTCGAACCGTCGAGCGCTACGAAATGAATCTTAAGACCCACATTCTCGGATTCATCGGTGAGCTTTACCTGTCGCAGATCACCCGCGAACACGCCGATCAGCTTGTTGCGAAGCTTAGGGAATCCAATCACAACCCCGTGGGGACGAACCTAATCTTGGGGGTTTTGAAGCAAATCATGAGCGAAGCATTCAAGCAGGAGAAAATCACGAAGTACCCCTTTAAGGATTACCCAAAGGTCAAGGAGCCAAAACGCGCGGATCATTTTATGTCGGCCGAGGAGATTGAAAAATTTCTGGCGGCAAACAAGAATGATCCCCACTATTGGCTATTTGTGACCGCGATGAACACTGGGATGCGGCGTGGGGAGCTGGCGGGCCTTTTGTGGGACCGTGTGGATTTCGCCAAGGGATTTGTTCATATCACAAGGCTTCGTGACAGAAATGGCCTTGCGGATCGAACCAAGACGCGGAATTCACAAAGGCGCATTCCCATGAGCGATGTTGTCAGGCAAGCTCTTATGGAAATGAAGGCCCGAGCCTGGCACCCCGAGTATGTGTTCTGCACGTCCTACGGTAAGCCTTTCGATGAGGGGCATATCTACTGGCACTTTCAGCGGGCGCAAAAGAAGGCGGGGCTATTGAACCGCTACCGATTTCATGATTTGCGGCACACTTTTGCCTCGCATTTTGTGATGAATGGCGGGAGCCTCTATGACCTTCAGAAACTTCTGGGCCATGCACGGTTCGAGGAAAGCCAAAGATACGCCCACTTGACCCCTGAACACCTTGCCAAGGCGGTCAACATCGTGTCGTTCGGCGGTCTTCCGGATTCCGCGCCATCGAAAATACCGGGGGTAGCGGTTGCGACTCAGGCGCTCGGCTTGCGGCTGGTCCCACGTTAGCGCGACCCATGTCCGATATTCTCCGTGTCCGATTTATCAGCAACCTAAAGTATTGCAGATGAAACTGGGACACTGGCAGGACACAAGCGGTGTTTTTCAAAAATTTCGGACATACATTATCCAGTAATGAAATTGATTTTTGAATTGCTTCGTAAGCAGTATGGACAACACCTGCATCCATTGGAAGATTTATATTCGGACCAAGAACATAAGCCATTCCCCAATATGCCATCGCACAGTTTGAATCAAGTCTTGCCACTTCCTCAAAAGAAC
>JAPKGD010000509.1 GCA_026648125.1 Bdellovibrionales bacterium
CACCCTTTTGGTTTCTCTTGGTCCACATCAGGCGCTGACCATCCGGACTGAATACCGGAAGACCATCAAATCCTTCTGCATTAGTCACTCGCTGAGGCGCACTCTTTCCTTCTGAATCGATGATGTAGAGTTCAAAATTGTCATAACCATGAAGGTTAGTAGAGAAAATAATGTAATCTCCACTGGGGTGGTAGTAAGGCGCCCACGACATCGCATTGAGCTGGGTGACCTGCTTTTGGTCACTCCCGTCAACGTTCATGGTGAAAACTTCTGCTGTCTTCCCGGTTGCTGAAAAACGTCTCCATACGATTCGCTTTCCGTCAGGCGAAAAGAAGGGACCGCCATCGTAGCCGGCTTCGTTCGTCAGCCGGCGTAAACCTGTACCATCGGCTTTCATAATGTAAATTTCCATAAAGTAACTGGGGTCTTCATCGCGTCGCTTGGTCTCCGCTTCGCTCATCTGCGAAGCATAGGCGTGACGATTTGAGGCGAACGCGATCCAATTTCCATCGGGAGAGTAGGATCCTTCCGCATCGTAGCCCTTTGCTGGAGCTAAGGGCCTTAGCTTGCCCGTACTCAGGTTAGATTCATACAAGTCATAATAGTCGTCGTAGCTCCACGAGTACTTGGGCTTGCCTCCTTTTTGCCGAGTCTCCATTTCTTCTTTGGCCTTTGATTTCCAACCCGGATCCAAGTGGGTGCTAGCAAACAAGACCTTCTTTCCTGAGGGATGTATCCAAGCGCAGGTGGTCTTTCCACTTCCATTAGAGACTCTTTGCGTCCTACCGGTTTCAAAATCCTTCAAGTAAATTTGGTAAAATGGATTTCCTGGCTCTCGCTCGCTTTGAAATACCATCATCAATCCATCACGACTGAAATACCCTTCACCCGAGCGCGGTCCTTGAAAGGTAACAGGTCGAGGGTTACCCATGAGCAGCTGATTCTCTCGGGAAGGCCGAACTTCTTCGGCCACATCCTCTGGTTCAACAGCTTTTTTGGTTTCACTCGTTTGACATCCCGCCAATACAAACGCAGCTAACAACAGAAGTTGAATTCTCATTTGGCCCCTCTCGTTAAGATCAATGTTATAGATGGGTAGACGAATGACCTGCTTTTGGCAATATAGCTGCGGCCCATGACTCGAGGCAGGAACTCCCCTTGCTCCTGCCATCTCCTTATACCGACTTTAGTCGTTAACGCAGAGCCCCCTGGGCCGAGTTGGACTCATTAAGAACTCTTAAAGTTCCGAACATAGGATAATGATGAAACCCCGAATTCTCGTGGTCGAGGACGCCCCTGACCAACAGCTTATTATCAAAGCTTTGTTGAGCTCCCAATACGAGCTCGATCTCTGCAAGAGCTCTTCGGAAGCCAAAGAGATGCTTAGCCAACACTCGTTTGATTTACTGCTCATTGATGTCGTGCTCAGTGGTGATGAGAGTGGCTTTGAACTCGCCGCCCACCTGAAAAGCACAATGGGTGAAACTGCCCCAGCGATCATTTTTCTAACCGGAAAGAGCTCCAGCTCATCCAAAGTTCTCGGATTCTCGCTGGGAGCCGCCGACTACATTGTCAAACCTTATGATCCCCAAGAACTCAAGGCTCGAGTCGATGCTAAAATTCGGCTCATCAAAAAGCGCAACCCTGACTCCCTTCACGTCGGCGATCTCACTCTACTCGTTAATGAGCAAAGGGTTTTTCGAGAAGCACATGGAACCAAGACTGAAATTTCACTTACCTCTCATGAGTTTAAAATTCTTCACCTTCTTTCCCGTTCAATTCATTCAACCGTCAGCAGAGAACAAATTCTAAATGTAGCATGGGGCGCCTCCCTTTATGTTGAAGGACGCAACGTCGATACTCACATTAGCCATATTCGAAAAAAGCTAAAGGGTAGCTCTGTCTCAATTCGGGCCATTTACGGAGAGGGCTACCGTCTCGAAGTCAAACGCTCAACGCTCGAAAGTGCGTGAATCCTTGAGAGAACTCCACAAAGACCCAAAGATTCGGCCAGCATGTTTTGGCATCCTAGATTCAAGGGGGCAAGTCTATGGTGGGGCACAGAGTTCTAATAGTGGACGATAATCAAAGCGACACACTTATAATGAAAACAATTGCT
>JAPKGD010000051.1 GCA_026648125.1 Bdellovibrionales bacterium
CAATAAATTCTTCTATAGTTACGATGAACTTAAGGTTCAGCTGATAGAAAACCAGAATCTCTTAAATCAGATTCAACCGGATTTGGTGATCAGTGATTTTCGTCTCACCATGCCGATGGCCTGCCAGCTCGCTCAAATTCCTTGCTTAAATTTGACAGATTTTCATTGGAGCCCGCTCTCTTCGCCTCAATTTCCCTTACCCGACAACAAAGTCACTCGATTTTTTGGGTTCACGCTCTCCTCCATTTTCGCCAGGCCCGTGGTTCAGATTCAGATGAGATTTTGGCATCAGGCCTTGAACCGATTGCGCACAGATTATGGTTTGGTTCCATTCAAAGAATTACGTCAGGCCTACACCGATGGAGACTACTTGGGCTATGTCGGCTTTCCTCGGGAGGAGAACCAAGTCGCACTTCCGCCCAACCATTTCTACGTCGGCCCTCTTCTTTGGAGAAATCAAGAAAGTCAATTGAGTCTGCCTCCGCGCGCAAGGCCGTCATTGATTCTGTTGAGCCTTGGCAGTTCCGGCTACTCCCAGCACCTCGAGCCCATCCTAAGGGCGCTGTCTGAACTCGACGCGGACATTATTTATGCAGCCTCGCGAAGTTTGGTGCCGAAGACTTTAGGGCGGGCGTGCTTTTACCAGATGGAGTTTGTCCCTATACATCAATGGCTGCCATTTTGTGATTTGATGATTGGCAATGGCGGAAGTGCCACGGTCTGGGCGGCCTTGAGTGCTGGAAAGCCCTACCTGGCAGTCTACTCCAATTTTGATCAGGCGTTGAATGTTCTGCGCTTTAGGAGATTGGGAGTCCTTGAGGGACAGTCCACATTGAATCTCAATTTTAAGGAAATCACTCAAGCGGCTGAGGCCATGTTGAGTCATTCGCCCCATCGTCTCGCTGCACTTAAGTATAAAAGGCAGTTTGAACTTTTGGGCGGAGAGGAATGGACCAAATTTCAATTTCGCCGATTGATGTCGGCACCACAAAAGAGAATGAGCTTATGAAAACTCGAGCACTTATTACCGGGGGATGTGGATTTGTTGGTCATCACTTCGTCGAGCATTTTCTAAAGAACACCAACTGGGACATCATCGTCCTGGATCGTCTTAACTATGCGTCTCAAGGCTTTGATCGATTGCGCGACATTAAGGTCTTTGATGATCGAAGAGTCATGACCTTGGCCGCGGATTTTAGTCATCCAATGAGTTCGGGATTGATCAAAGAAATTGGTCGGGTCGAATACATTTTGCATTTGGGGGCGGAGTCTCATGTGGACCGAAGCATTGACAACCCAGAACCCTTTGTTGTTGCAAACGTTCTGGGAACAATGCGAATACTTGATGTCGCAAGGGCAATGCCGTCACTGAAGCGATTTTTTTATTTTTCGACCGATGAAGTTTTTGGGCCGGCACCGGATGGAGTCGCCTATAAAGAGTGGGATCGTTACAATTCTGGAAATCCCTATGCGGCCACAAAAGCGGGAGGGGAAGAACTTTGCCTTGCCTATGGAAACACTTATAAGCTGCCAATTATTATCACTCACTGCATGAATATCTTTGGTGAGCGTCAACATCCGGAAAAGTTTATCCCGTTGGTGACGAGAAAGGTTCTTGCCGGCGAGAAGGTGACCATCCATTCGCACCCGAATCGCAAGCGAGCGGGCTCGCGCTTTTGGATTCATGCGCGCAATGTGGCGTCGGCCGTTTTGTTTCTCATAGAAAAGCAAGCTCAGGTGCAGGAAAAATACAATATTGTAGGGGAGCGAGAAATTGACAATCTGACCATGGCAAAGATGATTGCCGCTCGCCTTGGGCAGGAGCTTAAGTACGAGATGGTTGACTTTCATTCGAGCCGACCTGGCCATGATTTACGCTATGGTCTTGATGGCGAAAAGCTCGAGAGCATGGGCTGGAAGCTGCCAGTTGATTTTGAAAAGTCCTTGAACAAAACCATCGATTGGTTTTTAAGCCGACCTGAATGGCTCAAATTAGAAAGCGAAGACTATTTGGAAGCGGGACCCTCGAGCTTAAAGGTCGAAATGACTTGACCCGTCTGGGTCGCCGATCTCGGACAGGCGTCAGCATCTTCAAAGGTCATGGTTAAGATGTCATCCACGATGGTATAGCTGTATTGCCGACCCATCTCTTTCTCTACTTGGTCAAAAGTTCGACCTTCCATAAAGTCCTTATCCATCTGGGTGAGCAATTCGGGGTCGCATTTTTCCATAGATCCACGGCGCTGTTTAAGTGTTCCCGGCAAGGCGCGGAGGGAATAAATAATTCCTTGCTCTCGGTTTGAGCGAGTAAGGCGTTGAACTTTGTATTCGTAACTAATGCTGTAGGCTTCGAGCCCTTCGCAGGTGGGAAAATAAACCGACTTGGTTGCAGCATCCGGGGCAACCGACTTTAAACGAATGTTTGTTGGTGTCTTAGATTCAAGAAATTTCACTTGCTTGGGGTGAGCCTGAGGCTTGGCTGTGTGACAAATTTGGGACACCAACACCCATGAACGGCATGTTTGCGAGCTCAAGCAGTCCTCGCCTTCGAGTAAATCCGCTTTTACGGCGGTTGGGGCGAGTACAAGGCCAACGAGCAAAAATATTGTTTTCATAGCTCTTATCTAAGGCAATTCAGGTGCCAGGTCCACCCGTGGAGGCATTTGCTCGGATTTGCGGGGCGGGCCGCGGCTTACAAACTTTAGGCAGAATAGGAGCTGAGTTCAAAACCCTTGAGGGTAGGGAGGGGATCCCTCTGCCCGCCATCGCCTCGGATGCTGCACTGTGACCCGCAAAATCCACCAGGTACCTTCGGATAGACAGGGCTCGGTGGGTCAAGTAAACCCGATAAAGTGGGAGGAAAATGTATGTCCGAACTTCAGCACGGCGGTGCCGAGCGTATTCGACTCACAGAGAGCTGGAAGCTGCGTCTTGAAGGCGAGTTTTCCAAGCCCTATATGGGGTCGCTGAGAGATTTTCTACGTCGGGAAATTCAAGGACAAAAAACGATTTATCCAAAGCCCCAAGAATATTTTGCCGCCTTAGATTTAACCCCTTTCGACCAGGTCAAGGTGGTGATTCTTGGCCAGGACCCCTATCACGGTCCGGGGCAGGCTCATGGATTATGCTTTTCGGTAAGGCCAGGTGTAGATGTTCCTCCGTCCTTAGTGAATATCTATAAAGAGCTTGCTTCAGACTTGAAGATTAGGCCTGTAAAACACGGATGCCTTCAGCACTGGGCTGAGCAGGGCGTTCTCCTGCTCAATGCCACGCTCACTGTGGAAGGCGGGCGGGCCGGGTCCCATCAAGGAAAAGGTTGGGAAGAGTTCACCGACCGAATTATTGATGTCCTCAATCGAGAACGTAACGGAATCGTGTTTATGCTTTGGGGTGCGTATGCGCAGAAAAAGGGTCAGTTTATAGATCGTGAAAAACATCTCGTACTGACCGCACCACACCCCTCGCCACTTTCAGCACACCGTGGTTTTTTGGGTTGTCGGCACTTTTCAAAAGCCAATGAATACTTGAAAGCAAACGGGAAAACACCCATTGAATGGGCCTTACCAGAACAAGGAGAAAACTAATGCGAGCAATAATCGGCTTGATCGTCGCGGCCATTTCTATTCCGAGTTTTGCAGAAAAAACCTTTGTTTATTGTAGCGAAGCGAGCCCCAGCACTTTTAATCCTCAACTTGGTACAGATGGCCCTACATTCAATGCGTCGTCGCGGATGATTTACAATCGACTCGTTGACTTTAAGCCTGGAACCACAGAGGTCGTTCCTTCCCTCGCCGAAAAGTGGAAGGTGTCTAAAGATGGCAAGCGCTATACTTTTACTTTGCGTACGGACGTTCAATTTCAATCGCGAGGGGAGTTTAAACCCGCCCGAAATTTGAATTCAGAGGACGTGGTATTTACTTTCTCGCGAATGCTCGATCCAAAACATCCATTTCATAAAGTGAATGGCGGTATTTATGAGTACTTTACCTCCATGGGCTTGGATCAACTCATCAAGAGCGTAAAGGCAATTGATGCAAAGACCGTTGAGTTTGAGTTAAATCGGCCCGAATCTCCATTTATTGCCAATATGGGAATGGATTTTGCGAGCATCTTGTCTGCAGAGTATGCGAATTTTCTCAAAGGCAAGGGGACGCCGGAGCTGTTAGATCTTGAGCCTATTGGGAGCGGTCCATTTTTGTGGAAGTCTTACGCCAAAGATAATCAAATTCGCTATGAAGCCCACACAAATTATTTCGAAGGACGAGCGAAGCTAGATAAGGTGGTTTTCGCCATCACCCCCGATGCGAGTGTACGTTTTCAAAGACTGAAAGCGGGTGAGTGCCAGTTTGTGGCGGAGCCGTCACCACAAGATCTAAAAGTCATGAAGGACTTAAAATCGGTTCAAGTTGCTAGCTCACCTGGACTGAATGTGGGCTATCTCGCGATGAATGTGACCAAGGCACCTTTAGATAAAAAAGACGTGCGATTAGCTATCTATCATGCGCTCAATCGAGCGGCTTACATTGATGCTATTTATTTGGGGCAAGCGCAGGTGGCCAAAGGGCCTCTGCCTCCGACGATGTGGGGTTATAACGGCAGCATTGCCGATTATGCCTATGATCCGACCAAGGCCAAAGAGCTCCTTAAAAAAGCCGGATACGCCAATGGATTTGATTTAGAGCTTTGGACACTTCCGGTGTCACGGCCCTACAATCCCAGCGGAAAAAAGATGGGAGAGCTCATGCAGGCGGATCTCGCCAAAGTGGGAATTCGCTTGAAATTAGTGACTTATGATTGGCCGACGTATCTGGCAAAGGCCCGAGAGGGTCAGCATCAGATGCTGCAAATCGGTTGGACAGGGGACAATGGCGATCCCGATAATTTTCTAAATGTCCTTCTGGGCTGTGAGGCTGTGGCGGGAGGGAGCAACTATTCCAGATGGTGCTTTAAACCCTTTGATTCGTTGGTACAAAAGGCCCGTGTGGAAACAAATCAAGCCAAGCGCACTAAGCTTTACCTTCAGGCTCAAGAGATCTTTCACCAAGAGGTTCCCTGGGTTCCCTTGGCCCACGCCGTGGTTTTTAAAGCTATGGCACCTCAGGTGGCGGGTTATAAGTTAAGTCCGCTTGGGACAGAACAGTTTTATCTTATCGATTTGAAGTAAGCGTATGTGGCGGCTCTTTGTTCACCGCATTCTGGCCGCCATTCCGACTCTGATTGGAGTTTCGATTCTCTCCTTTGCACTTATTCGTATGGTGCCGGGAGATCCGGTGACCATGATGCTGGGTGAGCGAGGTGGCTCACCAGAAGCAGTGGCAGAGTTGAGGGCTGCACTTGGTTTGGATCGACCACTACTTGAACAATATGGTTTATTTATTTCACGAGCGCTGAAGGGCGATTTAGGCCAATCCATCGTGGCCCGACGGCCGGTCTGGGACGAATTTAAAGACCGCTTTCCCGCCACCGTTGAACTTACCGTCGTCGCTCTCTTATTCGGTGTCATTATTGGCCTTCCCCTTGGAATCAGTGCGGCCGCCTTTCGCCATACCTGGTGGGACCGACTGGTCACAGGGGGAGTTCTTATTGCCTATTCCTTGCCGATTTTTTGGTGGGGACTTCTGCTCATTTTGGTTTTTTCGATCGCCCTGGGAGTCACGCCTGTGGCCGGTCGAATTCCAATGGTCTTCGATGTCGACGCGCGAACGGGTTTTATGCTGATCGATGCCTGGTGGTCGGGTGGTTTTGAAGTGTTTTGGCAGAGTCTAAGGCATCTGGCCCTTCCTGCAATTGCTTTAGGAACAATTCCTTTGGCCGCCATTGTGAGAATGACTCGAGCAACATTGCTTGAGATTTTGCGCGAAGATTTTATTCGCACCGCTAGAGCGAAGGGGGCCCCCGAATGGCGAGTGGTGGCGGTTCACGGGTTGGCCAACGCGCTTATCCCAATTGTGACGGTGATTGGATTGATGGGCTCAACACTACTCACCGGAGCTATTTTAACCGAGACTATTTTTGCATGGCCAGGAATTGGCAAATGGCTCGTCGCCAGCGTAACGGCTCGTGATTATCCCGTCCTGCAGGGTGGGCTTCTTCTGATTTGTATCATCGTGATGAGCGTGAACCTTTTGGTGGATATGCTTTACTCATGGCTCAATCCCTTAGTGAGGAAATCTTCATGAGAAGTCCTTGGGGAAAAGCGCTTCACCGGTTTCGCCGGCAAAAAGTGGCGGTTTGTGCGCTCCTGATTCTTTGTGGATTGATTACGCTGGCGATTTTCGCCCCTTGGTTTGTTCGATTCTCACCCTTGGAGGTCAATTCGCAAGCGCTTCAGCTTGCACCCTCTTTAAGTTCTCCACACCTCTTGGGAACGGATGATCTGGGGCGAGACTTATGGAGTCGACTCGTCTATGGCGCGCGACTGTCGTTGAGTATTGGGGCCTTAGCCGTTCTCGTCTCTTTGGGCATCGGCACTCCTTTAGGGCTGTGGGCGGGATATAAAGGTGGATGGGTTGATCAAACGATTATGAGGCTTACCGATATGTTGATGAGTCTGCCAAACATTCTGTTGGCCATCGTGTTGGTGACGGTGTTGGGTCCCGGTTTAAACAACACAGTTTGGGCAGTGAGTGTGGTCGCCATTCCTTCGGTCATCCGAGTCATACGCGCCGTCACCCTGGTTGAGAAAGAGCGTCTCTATGCTCAAGCGGCTCGAGCTTACGGGGCAGGGGATTTTAGGATTGTGCTGGGACATTTGGTTCCCAATTCCATCGGCCCTCTCATGGTTCAGGCCACCTTGGGCTTTAGCGATGCTATATTGAACGCAGCCGCACTTGGCTTTCTCGGCCTTGGCGCCCAGCCGCCAACTCCTGAGTGGGGAGTGATGCTTGCGGACTCCCGGGCCTACCTCGAAAGCTCGTGGTGGATGGTCACTTTACCGGGACTCTGCCTGGTGATTGCCAGTTTATGTTTTAATTTGTTGGGTGATGGTTTAAGAGAAGCACTCGATCCAAAGGTAACGACGGAGTAGTGAGGTTTGGGACCTGAATTGGCGGCGATCCCGCATGTAGAATTTTGTGAGAAACTTCCACCGCTCAAGGAATTGGGCGGACCCTTGGGATTTGAGACTAAAGATGCCCTCGCCATCGTGGATCGCAGGCTTAAGTATCCTCACCTTCGTCAGTGGCTCAAGCAGTTCATGGCCGTTTATGAGGTCAAGGGTGGAGAAGATCTCAAGGACCTTCGCAAATTTCCGACTCATGTCGAGGCTATAGTCAAAAAGATGGGTGCTGTAAGCCCAAGATCCTTTGCCGTATTTGCAATTGGTGGAGGGACCGTTGGAGACTTTGCGGGATTTTTTGCAAGCGTTTACAAGCGAGGAGTTCCACTTGTCCAAGTTCCTTCGACCTTTTTAGCCGCCATTGATTCGGCCCATGGTGGAAAAACGGCACTCAATCTAAAGGGGGCCAAAAACCAAATTGGTTCCTTTCACCAAGCTCGTGCGGTCGTGATTTCTAAGGAACTTTTAAAACCTCTTCCTCAAGCTCAGTGTCATTCAGCCCTAGGTGAGCTGGTTAAGATGGCATTGCTCTCCGGTGGAGATTTTTATTCGCAAGTGAGTCAGACGGAGAAATGGGATTTTACTTCGCTTTGGAGTCTGCTTCCGCTTGCGGTCAAAGCTAAGTATGAAATTGTGAAAAGAGACCCCTTCGAATCCGGAGGAGAGCGACAGCTCCTAAATTTGGGACACACCTTGGGCCATGCCCTAGAGGCTCAGTATCAGCTCCCACATGGTGAGGCCGTTTCTCTGGGTTTGGTGTTTGCCATTCGCTGGAGTCAGCATCGCGGCTACCTATCTGTTAAAAATGAAGCAGAAGCTTTGGCTTTGCTCCATGAGCGACTGAAAATTCCCACGGTTCAGCAATTTCTTAATCGAAAGAAGCGGATGTCGGCCTCGCGTTTAAAAACCTGGTTGGAGCAGGATAAGAAATTAGTTGATGGGCGCCATGTGAGCTTTGTGTTTTTAGAAGGATTTGGTCAGGCCCGGCGCGTGCAAGTTCCGATTGAATCGATGCTCACCGAGGCGGAGCGACAGGGCTGGATTTAGTTATGAATAAGTTTGCTTTCGTCGGCCAAATTCCAGCCTCGAAATCACTCTTAAATCGGGCCCTGTTGGTGCAAAGTTTTTATCCACAATTTCAGATCGTTGGCGATTCTGATGCAGAAGATGTCAAGGTCATGCGAGAGGCCCTCTTTAAGTTTTCTCAGGGCGAAGAAATACCTTGGCCTTGAGCTCACGTACGGCGGAGTTGAAGCGTTCGATGTGCCCAACCATGAGCACCTTGCCGCATGATTCGGCGGCGGCTGCGATCCGGGAGGCAGCGGCGAGGTCGGCGGCGATGGGCTTTTCAACCAGCACGTTGGCCAGTTCCTGCCCCACCCGCCAGGCGGCGGCGCTGGGCATGGCCCGCGGATCGACGGCGTAGAAGTTGCGGCCGGTGGGCAGCACGTGCGCCATGCCACGGGTGGGCGCGCCGCTCGGCCCGGCGGGCACATAGCGGCCGTCGAGCGCGCGCAGGATCGCGCCGATTTCTGCCTCCGTGCCGCGCAGTTTCGGC